>JBLFYM010000026.1:0-48796 GCA_047608975.1 Limisphaerales bacterium
GAACCCGACGAGGGGAAGCGATGAGACGGGCTGATTCAAGCCCGTTTTTTGAGGGATTGACCAGTAGCCAACCGTGGCGGCGAGTGGAGCGTTGCGAGGACTGAGGATCCATCCGGTCGCGCTCGCCGCCAAAGGCTTACAACGCCGCCGGTTGGCTGGTGAATTTGCTGGGGGACCTGTTTCGTCGAAGAGCGGAGCCCGGCAGAATATTACATTGATTGGACAAACCTTTACATTGCGGGTTGTCCAACGCTGAAGAAGAATTTGCACATGAACCCGCTTGTCCGTTTGTCAATCTATGTGGCGATGTTCCAGATGTTCGCTCCTGACGTCATCGGAGCCGAACTGAGGTTTAATCGGGATATTCGCCCGATTCTTTCCGAAAACTGTTATTCCTGCCACGGGCCTGATCCCGGTTCGCGCAAGGCAGGATTACGACTTGATGTGGGGGCGGGCGCGATTGCCGAGCAGGTGATCGTTCCGGGTAACGCAGGTGCCTCGGAGTTGGTCAATCGCGTGTTCAGCACGGATGCGGACGAGATCATGCCGCCAGCGGAATCGCATAAGAAGCTGACCTCCGATCAGAAGGATACGCTCAAGCGTTGGATCGATGAGGGGGCTCACTACGAGAAACACTGGGCCTTCATCCCGCCGAAACGTCCGAATGTTCCTTCTTCGAAGGCATCGAGGGAATGGGCCAGCAATCCCATTGATCATTTCATTGCCGCCGGAGTCAAGGTTCTGGGGCTGCAACTGAATCCCAAAGCCGATCGGCATACCCTCGCTCGCCGGGCGGCCTTGGATGCCACGGGCCTGCCGCCCGAAAGCGAGTTGCTGGAAAAGTTTCTGACGGACAAGAGCGACAAGGCATTCGCGAACTATGTCGGCAGTCTGTTGTTATCGAAGACTGCGGGAGAACATCGGGCCCGTTACTGGCTGGACGCCGCCCGCTACGGAGACACCCACGGGATGCACCTCGATAACTTCCGGGAGATGTGGCCTTACCGCGACTGGGTGGTGAATGCCTTCAACTCAAACATGCCATTCGATCGCTTTGTCGTGGATCAGATCGCCGGCGACTTGCTTCCTCGCGCTACGCTCGATCAACGCATCGCGACCGGCTTCAGTCGCTGCAACGTCTCGACAGCGGAAGGCGGATCGATTCCGGAAGAGTTCAATGTCCGTTACATGGTCGATCGCGTGGAAACCACCGCGACAGTTTTCCTGGGACTCACTGCGGGTTGCGCGGCTTGTCACGATCACAAGTATGATCCCATCAGCCAGCAGGAGTTCTATTCGCTCGGAGCATTTTTCAACAACACGACCCAGCCGGCGATGGATGGCAATCAGCGTGATTCACCGCCTTTTGCCGTAATTCCCAAATCAGAATTCGAAAAGGAATGGAGCGAACTCCAGGCGACTCGGAAAACTTTGGGAGACCAACTCACAGCCGCAAAATCAGGTGCCCGCAAATGGTGGAAGCAACGGAAGCCTGATCTGCCTCCGGTTGGTGAAGAGGATCTTATCCTTCATCGTCCGTTGCTAGCGGCAGCCGGAGAATCGCTGCCAAAGAACGCACACTGGGTCACCAATCATCCCGCCGGTACACGTGGGATGGGATTCGACGCCGCCGGGGGATTGCAGGTGGACATGAAGAGGATTCGCAGTGACGAACCACTGAGTATCAGCTTCTGGATCAGAACGCCGGACAAACTCCAAAGCTCCCGGCTGCTCGAGCAGTTGGCGACGAGCACTGATCCGAAAGATCCCAAAAAGAAGAAGAAGACGGTGGGCTGGAAACTGAACAGCAGCACGCAGGGGGCGGTTACCTTTGAACTTCACGACGGCCAAGGCACCAATATTCGAGGGCTGCTCCCGGGAGATGAGGCGCTTACACCTCGCAAATGGCAGCATGTCTGCATCCGCTATTCTGGCGGGCAGGCGGATTCCGCCATCACCATCCACGTGAACGGTTTTGCCCGGCCGCTCCGGAACGCCTCGCTCAAGAAGGTCGCCGCCACGGAATTGACGGATGCGAAGCTGAAGATTGCGCCGAGCCTTCCGTCCGGTGCTCTCAGCGACCTGAGAATCTTTCGCCGGCATCTTAGTGATCAGGAAATTCAGTTGCTCGACCGTGAGTTCGCGCTGCGTGAACTGATCGCCTCCAAGACGCGTTGGGGGAAGATGAGTGCGGCTCAAAAGCAATTGGTGGAAATGTATCACCGCCTGGTTGTCCGGGATGAGTCGAGAAAGCTCTCACAGCAAATTGCAGCCACCCAACGGCGGATTGACTACATCCATTCCCGCTCGACGACCACGCTCGTGATGGAAGAACGCGACGGCAAGCCGCGTGCCTGGATCTTGGAGCGTGGTGAATACGATCAGCGTCGCGATGAGGTTGCGGCGGCGGTGCCGGCTGTGTTCCCAGACCTTCCCAAGGGTTCCCCCCGGAATCGTGTGGGCCTGGCTCGTTGGCTGGTGGATCCGTCAAACCCACTCACCGCCCGGGTGACGGTCAACCGGCTCTGGCAATCTGTGTTCGGCATCGGATTGGTGAAGACCTCCGAAGACTTTGGGGTGATGGGGGAGAGTCCCACCCATCCCGAACTGTTGGATTGGTTGGCGGTCGAATTTGTCGAATCCGGCTGGGACGTGCGCCACGTGGTGAACCTCATGATGACTTCATCGACCTATCGCCAGTCTTCCCGGATTGAACCGAACGAATACGAGATTGATCCGGACAACCGGTATCTCGCCCGCGGCCCTCGACGCCGGTTGGATGCTGAAGTCCTGCGTGATCAGGCGCTCTACGTGAGTGGTCGCTTGGTCCCGAAGATGGGTGGCCCTGGTGTGAAACCGTTTCAACCGACCGGCCTCTGGCGGGTGGTGGCGATCACGGGCAGCAACACCCGGGATTTTAAGATGGATACCGGCGAAGCACTCTATCGACGGAGCCTCTACACCTTTTGGAAGCGCACTTCGCCTCCGCCTAATATGGCCGCATTCGACGCGCCAACTCGGGAGCAATGCACGGTGCGGCGGGAACGCACGAACACCCCCTTGCAGGCCCTCGTGCTGATGAATGACCCGCAATACTTCGAAGCCGCCCGGGCCTTGGCTGAGCGGGTGATCCACATGGAAAAGGACGACAATGCCCGGGCGCGTCGGATGTTTATCATCACCCTCGTTCACCCACCGTCCACGGAAGATATGAAAGACATACTGTCCACGGTCTCCGAGTTTAGGTACCTGTTCCGCGACGATGCCAAGCTCGTTCAGGATGTGTTGAAGGCCGGCTGGACGGCGCATGACGAAAAACTTCCACCGCTCGAACTGGCCGCTTGGACCATGGCTGCGAACACGCTCATGAACCGGGATGACTTCATCAACAAGAACTGACATGAGAACCAACCGCAATCCCAACGCCGATCCGATCGACAATTGGATCAATCTCGAAACGCGTCGTCAATTCTTCGGCCGCACTGCCAAGGGCCTCGGTGCGGCCGCGTTGGCTACGATGTTTCAGCGAGACGCCGCAGCGGGGCAGGGGGGCTCCCTTGGCGGTGGACATTTTCCAGGCAAGGCCAAGCGCGTGATTTGGCTCTTCATGGCGGGTGCGCCCTCGCAGTTGGACACCTACGACTACAAGCCGCAGATGAACGAGTGGTTCGACAAGGACCTGCCGGAGTCGGTTCGCAACGGGCAGCGTCTGACGACGATGACTGCCGCCCAATCGCGGTTCCCGATTGCGCCCTCGATCTTCAAGTTCAATGAGCATGGACAATGCGGCAAAAGAGTCAGTGAACTCCTGCCCAAGATTGGTTCCATGTCGGATGACATGGCCTACATCCACACCATGTGGACGGAGGCAATCAATCACGATCCCGCGATCACCTACATCCAGACCGGCAACCAGATCTCGGGCAAACCCACCTTGGGAGCATGGCTCAGCTACGGACTTGGCTCGATGAATCGGAATCTCCCCGACTTCGTGGTTCTCAACTGCGCCCCGCGTGGACAGGCGCTATATTCACGTCTGTGGGGAAGCGGCTTCCTTCCCTCCAAACACTCTGGAGTTGCGTTTCGTTCTCAGGGCGACCCCGTGCTCTACCTGTCCAATCCGGGTGGCATGGGGCATGACGCCCGTCGTCTGATGCTGGACAAGCTTCAGCGGATGAACCGAAGGGTGTACGAAGACATTGGCGACCCCGAAACCCATGCCCGTATCGCCCAATACGAAATGGCGTTTCGCATGCAGTCCTCCGTGCCCGATCTCGTGGATACGAAGAAGGAACCACAGCACGTTCGGGAAATGTATGGACCCGACGTCGATACCCCCGGCACGTTCGCCTACAACTGCCTGCTCGCCCGGCGAATGGCGGAGAAAGACGTGCGCTTCATCCAGATCTTTCATCGCGGCTGGGATCACCACAGCAGCCTGCCGAACAACATCAAGCGCCAGACCGGCGAAGTGGACCAGCCGGCGTGGGCGCTCGTCCAGGATCTGAAACATCGCGGTCTGCTCGACGATACCCTGATTGTGCTCGCCGGTGAGTTCGGGCGGACCATCTATAGCCAAGGAACGTTGACGAAGAAGAATTACGGACGCGATCACCATCCACGCTGTTACACGATCTGGATGGCGGGAGCTGGTACCAAGGGCGGGACGACCTATGGTGAGACAGATGATTTTAGCTACAATATTGTCAAGAACCCGGTCCACATCCGTGATCTGAACGCCACGATTCTGGATCGCATGGGCATCGACCACGAACGCTTTGCCGTCAAACATCAGGGGCTGGATCAACGGCTCACCGGAGTACACAAGGCGCACGTGATTCGAGACCTGATGGGGTGAGGTCAACCACGAACAGACTGCAACGTACACGAACACCAACGCTGGCACCCGGATCCGGTGCCGTCTGAAGGGCTTACTAATCGTCCTTCGAGAAGTTTAGAACCGGAGCGTTCCGACTCGTGAGGGCGATGTAAAGGCCCTTGTGTTTCATCTCGATGCCAAAGCGCCAGTAGTTGCCTTCACCCATCAGATCGTTCACACGCCAATGATGCTGATGCAGGCATTTCACAGTGGGAAACAGGAGGCATTGGGCGTCCCACGGCGCCAAGTTTACGATTACGACTTGGAAGGAGTCTTCGTCGTTCTGCCATTGGATGGCGACAATGTTCGCGTGTGAATCATTGTCTTCCCACGCGGGGTGGGGCGTCAGGATTTCGCAGGTGCCGTGGCCGATGGCAGTGGCTCTGAGTGCGAAGAGGAGCCACTGATAAAACGCCTGGATCGTTTCATCGGTCGGTTCCTCCGGACGGCGAGAAAGTTGGACCGGGATCTGGCTGCGAGCTCCGGCCAGTTGTCCTTCGTGCAAGAGCCGCATCCCGGGAAGGCAGAAGGAGAGAATTGCGGCCGGGCGGTGTTCGGACCAATCGAAGGCGGCGGCCACGCGTTCTTCATCGTGGTTTTCGAGGAAATGCACACCGGCAGTGGTCAATGCCTGTGATTGTCCGCTGAGATGATCGGTGGCTTCGAAGAAGTTGTCGTGTAACAGATGGTCGTAGAGCCATTTGTCGTAGGTATGATCAAACCCAAGATCGAGCAGTCGTGATTCCAGATCCCAGTAGACTTCGGCGATGAATTCGAAATTGGGATGGTGGGCTCGGACTGCGGTCAGCGCGGCGGTCCAGAACTCCTGTTCCGTGGGCGGAGTGGAGCAGGCAAGATGGTTCCACGTTTTTGCGAAGACATCATTCAGGGCCAGCATCGCCATGTCGCAACGAACTCCGTCGCAGCTGTTGGCAATGGTCTCCAGTGCCTGTATCAGCGCGAGTTGGGTGTCCGTGCGGCGGAGATCCAACTGGGCCGTATCCAGCCATGCAGGGAAATAGGGATCCTTGCCGTGGGCGATCCAGTGTTCCTCGCCCTTGGCCGTCATGGCAAACGATTCGCCATCTCCCGGAACTCCACGCACGAACAACTCCGGCCAAAACATCAGCCACGAGTGACCGAGGCCGACGTGGTTGGGAACGAAATCCAGAATGAGTCTGATGCCGTGCGCGTTGAGGCGTTTCCGAAATTGGCGGAGCCCGTCGGTGCCGCCGAGTTCCGGCGGCACGTTGTAGTCGCCGATCGCGTAGGGGGAGCCCGCCACATCCTGAGCGGACCAATCCGGGAGAATCTTTGAATACCGTGTTCTGAGTTCGGGATTGTTGAGCGCAAACTCCCGGCTCGAAGGACAGGTTTCCCAAACGCCCATCAGCCACAGATGCGTGAAACCGAGCTGTTGC
Organism: Limisphaerales bacterium; assembly: GCA_047608975.1. Classification (GTDB taxonomy): domain Bacteria; phylum Verrucomicrobiota; class Verrucomicrobiia; order Limisphaerales; family JAYPXF01. Next base: position 6,301 of record JBLFYM010000026.1, read on the forward strand.
CATTCTTCAAACTCTGCTTCCGGAACGCGATCGAGCTTGATCGGTCGACCGTGCCGCTTCGACAAGCCTTCCAACCAACAGCGGGTGTTGATTTCGTATAACAGCGGATGATTCATCCTGTTCATCACGGTCCCCGGAACTCTGGTCCCCGGAACTCTGGTCCCCGGAACTCTGGTCCCCGGAACTCTGGTCCCCGGAACTCTGGTCCCCGGAACTCTGGTTGTCGGGTTGGCCGTTGGTCTACAGTTGGTGGAGACCAACGGCCATCGCCTCAGAAGCCACCGGTTGGCGGCTGCTTGGGTTTCTCCTTCTCCAGTTCGTGCACCGGTTGATGAGCCGGTTGGGCGGCTGGTGGATGCGGAACGACCTGCCAGAACGCCTTCACTGTGTTCGTCCAGTCGGCAATGATCTGTTCGGCAAGTTTGGATCCGGTCTTCTCCGCGTGTTCCTGGATGATCTCTTTCAACCAGGCGGCATCGTCTTGGTCCGACACCCGCTCAATTCCCACCATCGCGCCGTTGTAGCGGGTGGGAAAAAAGTTCATCGGATCGTAGACAAATGCGGTTCCGCCGCTCATGCCTGCGCCAAAGTTCCGGCCGGTTGAACCAAGGAAAACCACCCGTCCACCGGTCATGTATTCGCAGCCATGATCGCCCGCTCCTTCGACCACCGCAGTGGCACCTGAGTTGCGCACGCAGAACCGTTCGCCAGCGCGACCGGCCGCGAAGAGTTTGCCGCCAGTCGCGCCAAAAAGGCAGACGTTTCCGATGATGATGTTGCTCGACCAGTCGAAGCGAACCTCATCGGGGGGGCGAATGACGATCTCCCCGCCGTTCATGCCTTTGCCAATGTAGTCATTGGCTTCGCCGACAAGTTTGATGTTCACGCCCTTGGCGAGGAAGCAGGCGAAGCTTTGACCCGCACTGCCGCGCAGTTTCAGATTGATGGCGGATCCTTCGGGCAGGCCAATGTCGCCGTAGCGAAAACCGATTTCGCCGGACACGCGGGTGCCGATGTTACGCATCACGTTGTTGATGTCATAATTAAGATTTGCGACTCCGTTGCCGTTGAGGGCCTCGGCGGCATCCTCAATGATCTGCTTGTCGAGACAAACGTCGCCGGTTCGATCATTCCTGTCCTGGGTGTGGATCCGGGTTCCTTCCGGTTCCTGATAGAGCAGGGGAGAGAGGTCGAGCGTGGCGATGCGTTCGCGCAGGTCTTCGGGATAGGTATCCTCGTCGCGGGCTTCAAGCACATCCGTGCGTCCGACCATCTCATCAATGGTGCGGAAGCCAAGGGCGGCCATGTGCCGCCGGACGTCTTCAGCAACGCCGTTGAAGAATGCGACCACGTTTTCTGGCTTGCCGCGGAATTTCAGCCGCAGCTTGTCGGTTTGCGTGGCGACACCGACCGGACAGGTGTTCAGATGACATACCCGGAACATGGCGCAGCCGGAGGCGATGAGGGCGGCTGTTCCAAAGTTGAATTCTTCCGCACCGAGCAAAGCCGCGGTGACGATGTCCCGTCCGGTTTTGATGCCGCCATCCGTGCGGACAATTATCCGGCTACGGAGATTGTTGCGCATCAGCGTCTGGTGCGTTTCGGCGAGTCCGATCTCGAACGAGTTGCCGGCGTGCTTGATGGAACTCAAGGGGGAAGCCCCCGTTCCGCCATCGTGACCACTGATCAGAACGATATCCGCATAAGCCTTGGCGACACCCGCTGCGATGGTTCCAACACCAGCGCTGGAGACGAGCTTCACGCAGACTTTTGCACGCGGATTGGCCTGCTTCAGATCGTAGATGAGCTGAGCCAGATCCTCGATCGAGTAGATGTCGTGGTGAGGTGGCGGAGAAATCAACGGCACACCTGGCACACTGTGGCGGAGCCGGGCGATGAGTGGGGAAACTTTATGTCCCGGCAGTTGTCCGCCTTCACCTGGCTTGGCTCCCTGAGCCATCTTGATTTCCAGTTCTGTAGCGCTGGCGAGATAGGCCGGGGTGACCCCGAATCGGCCCGAGGCGGCCTGCTTGATGGCGCTATTGCGATTCAGTCCATCAGGGCCAACCTTGAAGCGCTCGTGGTCTTCTCCGCCTTCGCCCGAGTTCGATTTTCCGCCAATGCTGTTGAGGGCGATGGCAAGACATTCGTGGGATTCAGGCGAAAGTGCACCCAGACTCATGCCGGCGGTGGTGAACCGGCGGCGAATGCTTTCGATCGATTCGACTTCGTCCAAGGGAACGGGAGTCAGGTCGGTTTTGAACTGCAGCAGATCGCGCGGAGCGATGGGATCGTGGGTATCGGCCGCAGCGAGATACTTTTTGAAGTCATCCACGTTCTGGCTGCGGTTGAACCGGTTGAGAGCGCCGACCACCTTCGGATTGAACGCGTGCAATTCGCCCCGGCCGCCTTTCTCAACCTTGTAGTAACCACCTTCCCGAAGTTCGGCTTCTTCCGGGGTCGCAAAAGCGTTCTGATGCCGTTCGATGGCATCTTCGGCGATGTGCTTGAGGCTGATGCCACCGATTTGTGAGGAGGTGCCGAAGAAACAACGGTCCATGACTTCCTCCGACAATCCGACGGCTTCAAAAATCTGTGCGCCGCGATAGCTGCTGATCGTGGAGATACCCATCTTGGCCATGATCTTCAACATGCCGGTCTCGATCGCAGAGCGGAAATTGGCGACCGCTTTCTCAACGTCAGAATCGCCAAAGACTCCGGACTCAACGCCACTCCGGATGGTGTCGATTGCCACGTAGGGACAGATCGAGGAGGCACCGAAACCGACCAGGGCTGCGAAATGGTGGGTGCTGCAGGCTTCCCCAGATTCACAGACAATCGAGACGCGCATGCGCTTGCCGCAACGAATCAGATGATGATGGACTGCTCCCACGGCGAGCAGCATGGGGATCGGCACATTGTCCTCGTCCGTCTTGCGATCGGAAAGAACGATGAGGCATTTGCCACCGGACACCGCGTTTTCGGCGGCTTTGCAGACGGATTCCAATGCGGCCTCCATGCCGGCGACACCGGTCTTCGCGTCAAAGTGGGTGTAGATCTGTTCAGTTTCGAATGCCGGATCCTCGATGCTGAGAAGTGCCTCCAGTTCGTATTCCAGGAGGAAAGGGCTTTCGATCCGAACGAGCTTGGCGTGATCGGGCGTCTGGGTCAGCCACGAGCGCCGCCAACCCATGCAGGTTGCCAACGACATGACGACCTTTTCGCGAATGCTGTCGATCGGCGGATTGGTGACCTGCGCAAAGAGTTGTTTGAAGTAGTCATAGAGCAGGCGGGGCTTGCGTGAAAGCACGGCGAGGGGAGTGTCATCCCCCATGGATCCGATCGGTTCAGACCCATTCTTGCCCATGGGATTGAGAATCTCGCGGATCTGCTCGCCATTCCACCCGAACGCGATCTGCTGGAGATTCAGGTCCATCAGATTGACGGGCTCGAAATTTTCACTGAACGGTTGCGCATGCTCGGCGAGGGAGAAGATGTTTCGCTCTGCCCACTCGTCATACGGTTTGAGTGATGAGATCTGCGCCTTGATGTCGCTGTCCCGCAGGAGTTTTCCTTCCTGCAGATCGACGGCGATCATGCGGCCCGGAGCCAGGCGGCCCTTCATTTTGACCTGGCTCTCGTCGAGTTCCACGACGCCGACTTCGCTGCCCATGACAATGAGTCCGTCGTTGTAGATCTTGAAGCGTGCTGGCCGCAGACCGTTGCGGTCGAGCATGGCACCGACGTAGCGGCCATCGCTGAACACAACCGCCGCCGGTCCGTCCCACGGTTCGTTGAGACAGGCGTGGTATTTGTAGAACGCCTTAATCTTGGGCGGCATCTCCTCCATCTTTTCCCATGCTTCGGGAATCAGCATCATGATGGAATGCAGGATGTCCCGACCGCTCATGGAGAGCAGTTCGAGGGCATTGTCGAGCGATGCAGAGTCGGAGTTGCCCTCCTGAATCACCGGCTTGAGATGCTCTATATTCTCGCCCCAGACAGGCGATGAAAGTTCCAACTCACGGGCCCGGGTCCAGTTCTTGTTGCCGAGCAGGGTGTTGATCTCGCCGTTGTGCGCCAGCGTGCGAAACGGGTGGGCGAGCTTCCAGTTGGGAAAAGTGTTCGTCGAGTAACGCTGGTGATAGACAGCCGAAGCGGTCCGGTAGCGGTCATCCTGAAGGTCGATGTAGAATTTCTGCAACTGCGGCGCATCGAACAATCCTTTGTAGACGATCTGCCGGCTGGAGAACGAGGCCACGTAGCTGTCCGCGATCTTTTCTTCCGCGATGTGTTTCTCGATCACGCGGCGAGTCAGATAGAGGCGTCTTTCGAATTCATCTTCTTCCCAACCTTCGGCGCGGGTTACGAGCACCTGTTTCATGGTGGGGAGGGTAGCGAGGGCTTTTTCGCCCAGGCAGGAGGTGTCGATGGGAACCTCACGCCAGCCGAGTTTGACCACGCCGAATTTTGCCATGACCTCTTCGACGATCTCAATGCAGCGCGCAGCGGTCTCGTCGTTCTGGGGGAGAAATAGGAAACCGATGCCCAATTCCCAGTCCGATTCGAGGGATACCCCGAGTTTTGTGACCTCTTCCCGGAAAATGTCGTGGGGAATCTGAGTGAGCACCCCAGCTCCATCTCCAGTGATGGCATCCGCATCCAATGCCCCGCGATGAGCGAGACGGCAAAGCGATTGCAGCGCGTAGTCCAGAATTCGGTGTTCGCGTTTTCCATTGGAGTTGGCGACGAAGCCAACTCCACAGGCGTCATGCTCGAATTCTGGCCGATACAGCGACTTGTTTCTCTCTTCTGTCATCTTGTAAATAAGGGCCGCGAAAGTTATCAAAAGGGCATCTCTCTGCACTAAGAAAATTTCATGAAGTAAATTACCTTAGATAATTCAATTAATTAATATTACTTATGATTAAAAAATTGAATGAAAGGCGGTGTAAAATCGTGTTTTTCTGCATTGCGACCAATGGGCTCATGATGATCTGGGGATTTACGGCTCTGAATAGTCATCTGCGGGGATTCGACTTCGGCGCTTACTGGCTGGTGTGTTTGAGTCTGGCCTTTGTGGCGCTGTTCGCTGCGCTTGGGGATTTGCGGGTGATCTCGGCCAGAGAACGCTTCAAGCGGCGCGTCGGCGAGGACCAAGCGAAGGAATCTGAAGGTCTGCGAAGTGAAACGCGTCAACAATTGTGTACCCCGGAATCACCTTTCAAAACAGGCCTTTCAGTGCTACAACAACAACTCCCATAAATGAGTGCAACTTCTGGAAAATTGGAGGACTTGGGCTTCAGCGAAAGCCAGAAGAAAGCGCTGCTCACTCTCCTTGCCGATGACGATCAGGAGGTCTTTGAGCAGATCCGGGAAACCATCGTAGATCGCGGTGCGGCCGCAGCGGAATGGCTTCAGGATTACACCCTCGATAGCGATCCGATTTTGCGTAAGCGGGTCAGAGGCATCGTTGCCCATTTTGAACTTCAGATCGCTGACACAAATTTCCTCCGTTTCTGTCTGAGCAAAGGTGAGAAATTCGATGTCGAAGAGGGAGCTTGGTTGCTCGCAAAGACACGCTACTCCGATATCAACGTCGCCGCCTACTCTGCGGTGCTGGACGAATACGCGGAGAAACTGAAGGACCGGATTGATTTTGGAGCGCCCCCCGGTCAGATCCTTCGCACGATCAGCTACTACCTTTACCACGACATGGGTTACGTCGGGAACGTGACCAATTACTACGATCCGGAGAACAGCTATCTGAATCGCGTTGTTGACAACAAGACTGGGAATCCGATTTCGCTAAGTGCCATCTATCTGTTCGTTGCGCAGCGACTTCACCTGCCGCTCGTGGGCATTGGAATGCCCGGCCATTTCATCTGTCGTTTTCAATCCTCTAAGGAAGAGATCTATATCGATCCGTTTCAGCAGGGGAAAATGATGACCAAGGGGCAGTGCATCAAGATGCTGATCCAATCCGGACACGATTATCACGAAAGCTTCATCGCTCCGATCAGCCCCCGCAGGATGTTGCTGCGCATCTGTTCCAATCTTCAGCACGCCTACACGACGCAGGATCAGCCGGCAGAAGGGACGCGGTTGCAGAGGTATATCATCGCGTTGTCGAAGTGAGCCTTGGTTCACCGGCTCTTCCTCCAGCGCCGCTGTTCAATCTGTAAACGGCGGCCCGTCGATCAGGCTCGCGGCCGCCGCAGTATGCTCGATGAGTTCCATCCCGGCTGCTTCCTGAATCATTGGTTCAGAAATATCCAGGGACTGAAGATTGAGCGTGTCGCGGATCCGCACAATCCGGGCAGTATGGAAATCGTTCACTCCGGCGGAGGTGAGAGCCTTGTGGATGGCATCCTCGTCTGACTTCACCGTGAGCGGAATCTTGCAGGCATTGAGCGAGAGTGCGGTCAGGGAATTTGTATATGTCACATCGGCATCCATCTGATCAACCACGCGTTGATGGACAAAATCTGCCAAGCCCAGACCGATGGCGTTGCCGTGGGTTTCGGGCGTCAGATCCCGCACATAGATGCGACGAATATGAGGCGGCTCCGTATGGGCTTTTCCTGTAAGCGTGCTGTAGCCATGAACGCCGCGGCCGATCACATTGGTATCCATCCCGGTGCCACTGATGTTCTTGCCAATCGAATCCACGACCAGCAGGTCAATTTCCTCGAAGGGGATCTGCGGCATCAGGGAACGGGCTTTGCGAACAAGTGCCTGCTCCTGCTCGAGCCAGTCCGCTTTTTGAATGAGATGCAGTTCGGCCGTGTCATGGAGCTGGTTCTCGATGATCCCCAGTCCACCGAGGACGGGCAGCTTACCCAAGATCGTCTGACCGAGTTCGATCAGCGATTCGGCGTAGCCGGTAAGGACGGCATTCTGATGGTAGTTCGCGGCGCCCGTATGCTTCCCCATACCGACCGTCAACATCTTCAGGCAGCCGCTGCCGATATCGCCGCTGAAGTCGGTGTGTGGCTTGATGCGGTTGATCACGAAGATGTGATCTGCGGCGAGCGCCTCCAGGCTGAACCAGACATCCATTCCTGATCCGGTCGTGCCGATCCGGTCGACCTCCATGGAAGCGCGAATTGGAACTCCCGGGAACTCCGGGTTGAGGCCGTGTCCTGCCAGAACCTCCAGCTGGCCACTTTCAGTGGCTCCTCCATGACTCCCCATGGCTGGAATGAGAAACGGGTGTGCGCCAAGTCCGCGGAACTTGGCGACCACCGCCGCGACGATAGTTTTGTAGTTTGCGATTCCGCGGGAACCCACGCCGATGGCGATAGATTGCCCCTGACGAACCGAAAGAGTTGAACCATCGATCAGGCGCGAAACCTCAGCAGGGATATCGATTCCGGCAGCCTTCGGGAAGACTTGGCGAAACCGATACATCGCCGGCAGGGTCGGGTGGGTTGGATCGAGATTTTGAATGGTGGCCCTTGGGGAATGATGAATGGGGTGAGCAATTACTTCACGTCCGCCGGTTTCTCGGCGGCCTTTTTCACAGCGATCCCGCGCGTCCTCAGTTGTGGGGTATCGTTCATCATGGTGATTTCCGTCCATGTGGACTGGGTCTCGGTATGTTGTTCCAAACTGAATGTCGAGGGTTGGCCGGAACTCTGACCAATCGATTGCCAACAGATTGCCCGACTCCCCGGGGTCGACGTGCCGACCGCTTCCTGAATATTGCCGTCCGGTTCCAGGGTTGTTTTGAGATACAGTCCGCTGGGGGGATGAAACGTGGTGATGATTGTCATTTTTGCCGGGGCACCTCTGGGCGTGAATTGCGTTACGATATACCGGCCCTCAACGATCTTCTCCTTCACCTTGAGTTCCATTTTTGCAGTCCGCTTCTGCTGTAGCAGGAGTAGTTCCAGCTGGATCGTGTATTCGCGCGCATGTGGGAAGATTGACAGACCTGGGTGAAGTTTTTCCACACTATGAGGCTTGGCCGAAATTTCCAGGATCTGCTCTTTTGTGAGGGCCAGACCTGAACTGAGCGATCCCAAGAGCACGGCCAAGACAATTACGAGAATGGATCGGTTTGAACGAGTGTGTTGCATGGGAGGGAAATTGCGGAATCCCGCATCAAGGGGCAAGTGCGAAGGAACGGGTGGGGGCGATCAATACGTTCCGTCAGTCAGATGCCATTCGCCGTGAGCTTGGAGATGACTCCGGAGTTGCTGATACCGACGATGGGTGCCTCCGTCCGCAAGTTTTAACGCGTTGGGATCATCATCGCTCCAGGGCATGAACTCCAAGGGGTCTGAAAGCGTGACTGTCCTGCGGCTAATACCGTTTCCGGCGATGTGGTTTGAGAGCAGGAGATCGTCATTGATCAAAAACTTCGTTGGGATTGATTTCACATCCTTCAGCAAGGTGTCTTGGCAAAAATGCCCGCGTCGATAGCAGCACCCGCTGAAGCCCTGCACGCAATCGCAGGCTGCAAGTTCGCCCCGCACCGGATTGATTTTTTGGGTGTGACAATCGAAGGAGAAACCTTTCGAACAGTAGGCTGAACGAGGATCGGCCATCGTCGCTGCCAAAAACGCTTGCATGACGTCCTTCGGAAAGACGACATCGTCGTCCACGGTCACGATAATGGTTGCGGGGTCAGGGTCCAGTTTCAGGACTGGCAGCAGTTTCGAGATCGGACCAAAGTCATGTCCGATACGGTTGATCTGAATTCGCTTTTCGGCGCTCAACCAAGCCGGAATTTCGTAAACGTCGGTATTGCGGAATCGTTGCGGCAGATGCAGGTAGATCGCATCTGCGACGACAGTCTGATCCAGAATGGATTGGACCACCGGTCGAAACAGTTGGATTCGCCCGGGACTTGTCGTGCAGGAAATGACCAGCCGGAGCGCCGCCTTCATGACAATTTGAGAAGGTCCCAGAGATTTTCGTAGCGGTCCTTGAACCCGGCGACTGCGCCGTAAGTTTCCTCTTTGGGCGGGCGCACGAACTCCACTCCCCGCGAACGGTAGCGATCGTAGTCGCGCTGAAAATCGTAAGTATGCAGGAAGAGTGAAACCCGTCCTCCGGTTTGGTTCCCGATGCGCGAAATCTGTTCGGCGTCGCTCGCCCGAGTCAGCAGGAGCTTCGTCTCGCTGGAACCGGGAGGGGCGACCAGAAGCCGGCGCTTGTTCTGTGCTTCGATGGAGGTGTCCTCGATGTCATGAACATTCGTGACATCGGCGAGCGTCTGGTTGGTGTCCAGATTCTCGATCATCTGCTCGACCGTGATCTGGTAGCACTCGGCGATCTTCTCGAGAATCTCGTGCTCGGGTGCCTCCACTTCCGCGACCTCAAAGCCACTCCGAAGCCGGATGTCATTCGCCACCCGCTCAGCGAGCAGACCGGAGGCGGCGAGCCGCAGAGTGTCATTGTGGTTCATTCGGCGGCTGCATCACCGCTGTCGAATACACGGCAAAGTATCCTCCGAGTCGAATACTCGTAGACGGAAAGCATTACCACCGCGCCAACGAAGATGGTCCACCAGCCGGCCATCGCGCCAAGGGAAAACGCTGAAAAGGAAGCGACGGGGAAGGCTGTTGCAAAGAGGATCAAGATAGCTCCGCAAATCTCGCGTGGTGAAGAAACTCCAATCCTCAGCCGATACCCGCACAGAAGCCAGAGCACACCAAACCATGCAATAAGCGCTCCAAAAAAAGTCATCAAATCAGAGTCGCGACCGGTGGCGGACATGAACGAATACACGCCAGCAAGGACCGCAAGGATGCCCAATAGAATAAGAAATTGGGCGTGAAATTACGCATTGCAATATTCGATGATCGTATTGAAGGGGCGGTCTATTCTTCCTCTGCTGCCTTGGTGCCAAATGCGCCGGTCTTTTTCGCCTTCTCGACGATGGAGTTGATCAGAGTTTCCTTGGCGGACTTCGCCGAGATGCTTCTTCGCATTTTCGGCACCAAGACGTTGGCGGTGGCCTTCTCATATCCGGCGTAAAGACCTCCGGCGATCAGGATCATGCCAACGAACACCACAACCATCCGCATCTTCAGGTGCATGCCAGTAAAGATACCGAAGAGACCTCCCAACGGACTGCCGCTGAATCCAAAAAACCCTTTGAGCTTTCGCTGTTTGCCCCAGACCTGATCCCATTTCTCTGCCTCAGCAGCGTAGTCAGGTCCCTCGCCCTCGTTCATTTGCTTGGCGCGATCCTCCCAGACGTCGGCTTCATCGTGGTAGTCCGGGCGTTCGGCCTTCGTTCGTTTCTTCCTGCCTTCGTTCCGGTTGTAGACGCCGATCTGTACCGGCTTCCGTTTGAGCGACGGTTTTTCCTCTGCTTCGTCCGTCGTGTTGCGGGCAGCCGCGACTGGGGATTTTGCGGCCGCGGGAACCGATGGGCGCGACGGTGGAACGAACTTTGGTTGGGCGGGTTTCGTAGCTTTGGCTGCGGCCGGCTGCGGTGGCAGTTTTGGGACTGACTTTTTCGCTGCAAGCGCCGGGATCGGTGAAGGGGGCGTTACCGGGGCCGTTGGCGGAGTTATCGGTTTCGCGGCTTGCGAAGGTTTGGGCTGCTGTTTCTGTGGGGGAAGCGTCCGGGCAGATTCGGGGGATACGGGTTCAGCGTCGGGAATTGACTCTTCCTGATGGGTATACTGAATTGCGATTCGCCCGATTCGGATGGTGTCGCCGCTCTGGGCGTAGGCATCCGATACCTGCGTGCTGTTCAGATAGGTTCCATAGGTGGATCCCAGATCCTCGATGTGGAGCGTCCCGTCCCGCTCGGTCAGAATGCAGTGATGCCGTGACACGCTCTTATGCTTGAGTTGAATGTCACAGTCCATTCCGCGGCCGACTTTCAGGGGTGCGGTGCGCAGATCAAAATTGCCTTCAAGAAGTTCTGATGTGATTTGCAGATTGCCCATGGGAGACCAAGTGCTCAGTGACGTTGCGGAAAAGTAGCAGAACGGGGAGCGGCATCAATTATACAATGGCTCGTCGATATTTTGCAAGCGCGGCTTGATTTGGAGCAAATCGGGGTTAATAGCGAGCAATTTTTTGCACCGTTGCATTCCTACCGGAGGTTTGCCAGAAATTTCAAAAAGTGCATGTGCGCGCTTCCAAGTTTTGGGGTGTCTGGAGGGATGAGCCAGTCAAGGGAGCGGTTTTGGGGCGATGTGCGATTGCCATAGGCAGCCCACGAAATCCTAGTTACCCCAAACCTCAATGCAAACACACGCCTTTGGACTCGCAAGCTCATCCCTCCAAAGGGCATGCCGCCAACCATCTTCAACCATCTTCAACCATCTGGCGTCGACGCGGGGGGCGCGGGGCGCGGGGCGCGTGCCTGCGAGCCATTTAGCCCGCCTGAAACTGTTCAAACCAACGGAAACATTTGCGGTTGTTCTCCTCTTCGAAGGCAACCTGATCAGTCAATGATATGCCTTCAATCCGGGGGAGTGATTGGGCCGGATTCTTGCGGACCAGGGCGAGGCTCTCGGCGAGAACCCGCCCGGACAGCTGCCCAAACGTTTTCCAGTAACCTTGCGTGAGACACGGGATCTTCAACGGATCGCGCGTGATCATTTCAAGATTGAATTGAACGGTCGGTCGGGCTTTTTCGCAGCTGCGAATTATTAGGGGGATATCCAGAAAGCCCTCGCCGAAGGGGACCTCAGATAGCAGGAATCCGTCCGGGTATTCCTGGACGGCCATGTCCTTGAGGTGGGTAGTCACGGTGTAAGGTGCCAACGATTCAACCACCTGCATGGGGTTTTCGAGGAGCGAGATGTTGTTGCCCGTGTCGAGGTTGACACCGACGTGTTCACTGCTGATCCGCTCGAGCAGCGCGACCATTTCATCGACGCGCCAGTCCTTGTGGTTTTCCAGCGCCAAGGTGACGCCATGCTTGCGGGCGATGGGTTCTGCCCGCGCCAGCCAGGTCCAGGAGTCTTGCTGGAACTGTTTCCATTTTTTCCGCGTTGGGAATGATTCGTAGCGGCGTCCTCCGAGCATGACGCATCGAAGAATACGGACTCCAATCTCCTTGCTCGCCCGGACGGAGCGCTCGAACTCCGCAGTTGCGGATTCACTTTTCGGAAGACCGATCTGGCCTTCCAGCACCATGTCGTACTCCTCGGCACGCTCGCGAAGCTTTCGGGCGGCATCGCCATCGGCCCAGTTGCGAACGCTGATCTGCACCCCGCCGGCGCCGAGTGCGTGACAGTGTTCCAGAAAGTGCAATGAATCGTGGAACACCGGGACGTCAGCCGGCCGATCTTTTCGTCGGCTGAGTCGTTGACGAATTCCGTAAGATGCGGCCGAAACCGCGAGTCGGCGCGGCTTCGAAGGTCCGATCACGGGTGCAATTGCGGCCGCCGCCGCGGTGCCAATGAAGCGCCGGCGATTCATGAGGCTATTGATTGACCTCGAAGAACATAATATTGGCCGCGTGTCCCTGGCTCTTTGGGTTCCGGTCGTCGATCAACCGCAGTTCGACGCGGTGCTCACCTGTGGAAAGATCCGTGTGAAACATCACGCTGCGAGGGTAGTTTAATTTTCCGCTGAATCTGTGAAACAGGTCGTGACGAGCCGGAGGGCCGCCATCGATGCGTGATTCAATAATTCCAGCGTCCGGACCGGCGAGAACGAATGCTCCCACGGCGGTGCCGTTGAACGTGAGGGTTACCGTTCCCGAACCTTTCTCGCCGCGGAGCAGGGGATAGGGGAGATAGTCCGCGCGGATCGCTCCGAGCGGAATGAGTTCCCGGCTGACCTTCCCTCGTTTCCAATTTTTCCCATTCGATGAAAACTCGGCTTTGCTCACATCTACGAATGTCGCCTTGGTGTAGGAACCCTCATCCAAGAGCGCGGGGACTTTCGCCGGTTTGTTTGGATTCTGTTTCTTTTGCCAGCCGCGTTTGATCGCACTGATGATCATGTTCGACGCGACGCGATAGCCGAATGACTTGGGGTGGGTTCCTCCATATTCCGGCCAGCCGTAGCGCTTTTGCTTTTCCGCGTCCGCGACCTCAGCGGCAACATTGACTGTGGTCACCTCATAATGCTCTGCGACCTTCTGATGGGCAGCGATGGACGTCGGAGTCTTTCCTACGGCAACGAGCTCCAACATTCCCGGATTCACGAAATGGACCATGACAATTTCTGCCAGTGGGTTGAGGGTCCGCATTTGTCTGACGATGCCTTCCATGCCGCGGACGCACTCCCGGGCTGCGTGCGAAGCGTCCTGATCATCGTTTACCGCAAATTCAACGATCAGGAGATCCACGTGACCTTGATCCCAGACGTGATCGCGAAAGCGAAAAGCGCCCGAGGTCGAACAGGTTGAGCTTTTGCCGGCGTAGGTGAACTTGAACTTCGCCTGGGGATACGTTGTTCGAAACCAGTCTGGCACCATCGCGGTATGCCCACGGGTATTCTGGGTGATCGAGCCACCGAGAAAAGCCACGTGAACTTCTTTGCCCGCATCGATTCGATGACGAAGATTTGAAAAGGAGCTACGGACCTGAACGTTTGAGTTCGAATCCAAAATCACAGCCAAAGCCGGATCGGCAGGCGGACTCTTCTTCTTGGCGGCGAGCCCGGGTAGAACCAAGAGACACAGACCAAGGGTAAGGCAGCGGGAGAGGTGCATACCTGAATCTCGGCAAAGAACCTGGGGATGGAAAGCCGAAACAGTTTCAAAGTAGTTTCAAATTGCTCCAATCAATTCCCTTGAAAATCCTTCGGTAGTGATTAAACCACTCCCACTCCAAATGAAAAAGCTTTCGAAAATACTCGGACTCACTGCTGCGCTCGCGTTTGTGGGTTGTGGAAACCAGGAACCTGCTGCCGGCCCCAAGGGGGCTGCCACCGAACCCGGGACTCCGGCCGCAGACAAGGTTCCTGAGGTTGAATCGCGGGGTACGATCGGCGTTTCGCTGCTCACCCTCGACAATCCTTTCTTCAAGGTCATCGGCGACAATATCACCGCCGAAGGGAAGAAACATGGGTATGAAACCCTGATCGTCAGCGCGGACAAGGATGTGGCCAAGCAAAGCAATCAGGTGAAGGATTTTATCGTTCAGAAAGTGGTGGCGATCGTGCTCAGCCCGGCGGAATCAAGTGGAATTGTCCCGGTCATCCAGGAAGCGAACGCAGCCGGTATTCCGGTCTTCACCGTCGATATCCCATGCAATTCGGACAAGGTGAAAATTGTCACGCAGATTTCCACTGACAATTATGGCGGCGGCAAAGAGGCCGGGCAGGCCATGGTGGAAGCACTCGGCGAGGCGGGTGGCAAAGTGGCGGTGCTGCATTTTCCCCAAGCCGAATCCTGCATCCTGCGGGTGAAGGGTTTTATGGAAGTGATCGTGGCGCACAATACAGCCGCCGCCGGCAAAGGTATCATTCAGGTCGTCGCGATGCTTGAGAGTGGCGCGGCCAAAGACATTGGCAAAAAGGCGACTGAAGATGTGATGCAGAAGCATCCTGATCTTCGAGGCATCTTTGCCATCAACGATCCTGCCGCCTTGGGCGCGTGTGCCGCTCTGGAAACGGCGAACAAAGCGGATCAGGTGATCATCGTTGGTTTCGACGGTCAGCCGGAAGGCAAACAGGCGATCAAGGACGGAAAGATTTACGCGGATCCAATTCAGTTCCCCGACCTGATGGGCATCAAGGTGGTAGAGTCGCTGATCGCCCATTCCAAGGGTGAGGAGCTTCCGGCGCAGACGCTGATTCCGACCAAGCTCTACAAGAAAGAAGACGCGATGAATGATCCGGAGCTGAAATAGCTCCCGTCATTGATCCGGTCCGGCTTCTCCGGCTGATCTGATCATGCTCCCTGATCCACTCAAACAGACCGATCCCACGCATGTGGAATGGCAGGGGCGTGAGTGGGTCTATTTCGGAGGTTGCGATTACTTGCGCCTGGCCTGGCACTCCCGGATTCGCAAGACTTTGCGATCCGGACTGAATGAGGCGGGAGCAAGTGTTTCGGCATCCCGATTGACGACTGGCAATCATCCGGCGTATGCGGAACTGGAAGGGAGGCTTGGCCGTTTTTTCAATTCCCCGGCGGTGACCCTGGCTTCGAACGGTTACCTCACCAATATCGTCGTCGCCCAGGCAATGTCCGGTTCCATCGATCGGGTTCTGCTTGATGACAGTGCCCATTCTTCACTCGTCGATGCGGCCCGCTTGACCGGGGTGCCCGTGTTGCGTTTTGCTCACCTCGATCCCACCGATCTTGCCCGTCAGTTGCGCACGTCCAAACGGCGTTGGCTGGTCATGACGGACGGAGTGTTTGCTCACAATGGAGCTCAGGCGCCCTTGCTTCAATATCTGGAGAAACTTCGGACCAACAGTCTGATGCTCGTTGATGACGCGCACGGTGCGGGTGTAATCGGAGAGAATGGGCGGGGCTCGGTTGAACCCTTCGGAATTCGGGATAACCGGGTGATCCGGACGGTCACTTTCAGTAAGGCATTTGGTGTCAGTGGCGGTGCGGTGCTGTCGTCAAAGGCGATTCGCAGACGCATACTGAAACTGAGTGGCGCCTCGATCTGCAGTACGCCAATTCCACCGTATCAGGCTCGGGCCATTGGGGTCGCTGCGGATCTGATTGAGCAAGGCAAGGTTCGGAACAAGCTGGCATCGAACCTTGGCTGGCTTGCGCAACGACTCGGCGTTTCCCAACCTCAGTTTCCCATCATCACTTTCACGTCCGCTTCCCGATCAAAGGTGAACCGACTCCGGGGCCGATTGATGGAGGCGGGGATTCATCCGCCGCTGATAAGTTATCCCGGCGGAGCAAGTGGGGGATATTTCCGATTTGCGATTTCATCGGCCCACATCCGCGCTCAACTGTCAGCGTTGGCAGATTGTCTCCGGGACGCTTAGGTGGGGGAGTCGTGCTTACTCGTTCGTGCTCGGCGAGGACTTTTCGTAGGCGGGAACATCCGGCCATCCAGCGGTGGACCAGTTGGTTCCTAGCTGTCTGAGTTTGGACAGGTTTGTGAATCCTGCCGGGATCGCTATTCCGGCCGGAACAGTCAGGCGCTCGAGATCCTGGCAGTTCAGCAGAATTTCGAGGTTGGAAAGGTTCGTGCAACCGTCGAGCCTCAGTTCGCGCAAGGGGAGATCCCGGAGAGGAGAGAGATCATCGATGGCAGTGTGAGCGAGGTTCAGCGTCTCCAGTGGCAGCCGACTGAGGTCGCCGAACGTGGCGGCTTCAGTGTGGCTCAAATCCAGTTCCTTGAGTTTCAGTCCGCCGAGCGGGGCGAGATTCCGGATGCGCGTTCGGGACAGGTTGAGCTGGGCCAAAGGCATGCCTTTCAGAGCGGCGAGATCTTCGGTTTCAGTCCCGCTGGCATCGAGGCGTTGGAGTGGCATGCCGCTCAACGGCGCGAGGTCATTGATCTCGGGATTGTTGATCTTCAGAGACAATGAACGGCGCCCGGAGCGGCTGAGTTCGGCCTGCATTTGGGCACGGTCGAGGAGTGCTTTCCAGGATTGGAAGGCCTGCTCTGTGTCCCGGTTCAGTTGCGTGGTTACGGCGAGTGTTTCCGCCACCCTGAGTTGCTGTTGCATGGTGGCACGCAACGCAACAAGGCTGGCGGGTGAGACAACGCCGCGGCGGCGTTTTTCGTTGAGCAGATTCTTGCTGATCTCAATGTTTTTGAAGAGGTGAGGCAGATCAGGATCCAGCTTTTGAGCACTCAGATAAGCTTGGTGGGCCTCCCTAAATTGCGACAGCGATTGGTGGATGTTGCCTTTAAGCGCGTGGAAGCGTGGCTCGTTGGGCATCAGCGAGAGGGCATAGTTGATTCGCGACAGGGCTTTGGCGAACTTGACCTCACCTACCAGGGTACGTGATTCGGTGTAGAACGAGGGTGCGGCTTGCTTGAGTTCGTTCAGAACGCTGGTCACCCGTGAGGTGAACCAAGTGGCAATGACAACCATCGCGAAGATCGCCGTGAAAATCAGGGTGGCTTCGGTTCGCTTTCGTTTCAGCAGGAGCCAAAACATCGTCAGCGCGGTGGCGTCCTCCGCGGAAGTCGCGAAGCCCGTCTGGTAGGCACCGATGTCGCGCTGCAGATCGGCCACGGATTGGTAGCGGGTTACCTTTTTCCGTCCCAGAGCCTTCATCGTCACCGCCGACAGCGAGGCGGGAATGCGCCGGTTTGGGCAATGATCGAGCGAAGGCGGGGTGATGTTTTCCGGATCGAACCCACTCAGGGGTGTCACGAAGGCGGTGGGGCGGTGATTGTAGTGGGTGGGCGGCGAGATCGAACCCGTGGCGACTCGTTTCAGCACTTCGTTCACCGAATCCCCGGCGACCGGCGGGTGGAGGGTGAGGATGCTGTAGAGCATGGCTCCCAGTGCATAAATATCGGTGCGTTCGTCGATTTCCTCGGTCAATCCTTGCGCCTGCTCCGGTGCCATATAGCGAGGCGTGCCTTTGACTCGGCCAACAATTGTCTGATACGTGTCGTCATGGATGATCCGCACATCGTCACGATCGAGGAATTCGGAATCGGAATCGGAATCGGATTCTTCGGTCGCGTTCAGAACCTTTGCCAAGCCCCAGTCCATCACCATTACCTCACCGAACTCGCCGATCATGACGTTGTCGGGTTTCAGATCACGGTGAACGACGCCCCGGGAATGGGCGAACGCGACGGCATCGCAGACTTTCTGGAAAATGGTCAACAACTTCGCCAGGCCGAAGCGCTTGACGATTTCGTCGGAGTTACCCCGCAGTCGATCCAACACGGTGCTCAATGTGGGCCCCTCCACCATGCGCATCGTGTAGTAGACCACGCCCGATCGCGTGACCCCCAGTTCGTAGAGCGGGACGATATTGGGGTGCTCAAGCTGACCGGTAATCCGCGCTTCAGTGATCAGCCGCTGCACATGTTCGTCGGCCGCGTTGTTGCCGCTCAGAATGACCTTCAACGCCACTGTGCGTCGCAGGTTGGAATCGATCGCCGAGACGATTGCCCCCATGCCCCCTTGGGCGACAATGTTGCCGATTTCGTAGGGGCCCTTCTTCTGCTTCTCCAGATCGGCGGCGGCAAGTTCGGGGGGCAGCGCTTCCGCGTTGGCCAGCCGGTTAATCAAAAAGTCGGATACCGATTCGGTGCTCCGTCCGGTCGGGTTTTCCAAGGCGTTACGCAATTGGTCGAGCAACGCCACCGGCGATTCCGGCGGTCCCGAGACAACCGTTTTCTGTTCATTTTTGCTCATCGCAACCTCATGTGTGGCAACAGGATACACACGAAGCGCAGCGCGGCAAGATGACACGCAATTGGGGCGGAAATGAGCGGTCGAGTGGCGCTCATTCGAACCATCCCGAGTCCACCCGTCGCTCAATGATCTTGTCGTCCGGTGAGCCGTTCGATTAGATCGGCCGCAATCTCGTGAATACCTCCTCCATCTTCTCCGGTCTCTTGGCACTGCTGCTCCTTCCATCCGTCGTCTCCGGTGAATGGCGTCGTGGACAATCGAACGCGCTGACCCGCTATCTCAAAACGCCGGACGCGAGTTTTGACTGGAAGGTTCGAGATTCTCAGCCGCGAAAGACGGTGATCGAGCTGACCTCCCAAACGTGGCGGGATATCCCCTGGAAACACCAGGTGACCGTTCTCAGCCCCAAGCGCCTTACGCATCCGGAGTTGGCACTTTTGTTCATCACCGGTTCGGGAAGTTCAGATCGATATCTGAAAATGCTACAGGCCCTGGCCGATCAGGCGGGGGCGGTGGTATCGGTGATCAACAATGTACCGAACCAGCCACTGTTCGGTCGCAAAGAGGACGCGTTGATCGCTCACACATTTTCCCAGTATATCAAGACAGGAGACGAAAGTTGGCCGCTTCTTTTTCCGATGGTGAAATCTGCGGTCAGCGCAATGGATGCCATAGCCGCACATACGGCGAAGGCGGGGCACCCGGTTAAAAAGTTCGTGCTGACCGGTGCTTCGAAACGGGGATGGACCACCTGGCTGACCGGCGCAGTCGATCGTCGCGTTGCGGCAATCGCGCCCATGGTCTTCGATATTCTCAACACCAAGGTGCAAACCGACTGGGCTCGTGAGGTGTGGGGCGAACAGAGTGAACAGATCAGTGACTACACCGACAACGGATTGATTCGCGAGGTGGAGAGCCCGGGTATGGCCAAGATCCGTGGCTGGGTGGATCCCTATGAATATCGTCGCCTCTACACCATGCCAAAACTGCTGTTGCTGGGGCTGAATGATCCTTACTGGGTGGTAGACTCCACCCGTCACTACTGGGGGGATCTGGGGGAACCCAAGCTCATGTATCAGATGCCGAACGCGGGACATAAGCTCAACGAACCAGAAACCGTCCGCACCTTGGGCGCTTTCTTCGAAATCGTGGCCGAGGAAGCTGCATACCCTTCACTGCGCTGGCGGGTCAAACAGTTGGCGGGGAATCGGCGGGAGATTTTGCTGAATCTGAGCACCGCCGCCACCGAGCTGCATTACTGGGAAGCCAATTCAGCCAATCGGGATTTTCGGAAGTCCAAATGGCGTCGTCACGATCTGGTATCAGAGGATCAGCTCAGCGCCCGACTGACGCGGGAAGAACCAGCCGAGGGCTACGAAGCAATCGTCTTGGAGACGACGTTCAAGAGCCCGAGTGGGAAGGGTTTCAGGGTATCCACCGAACCGTTCGTATTCCCGTTGCTGCGAGGAAAGGAAGTAGACGTGTCGAATGCCCGACCGCCGGCCAATGACAAGGAACTCAAATACTGGCTCCAGAATCTCGTCGGTGATCACGGCGTTACCGTCTCCGATGTGCAGCGGGCAATCGGGCTGAACGAAGCGGAGCAGACGGCCGCATTGAAGCGTCTGAACATCCGGCGGGACGCTGCTTCGCCCGCCCGCTCAGGGGAGTTGAAGATTCTGCCATTCCCTGGTGGTTGGCATCCCCGGATTGGCTTTCTGGACGGAGCGGTTCATCCGCAGCGCGAGACGAAGGTCAGCGTATTCACACCGTGGGATCCGCAGAGTTTTGTCGTGGTGGATGTCCCTGAAGCGATTTGGTCTAACCTCGGGCTGACCTACCTGGCGCACACTCATGTCCCCACAATCTGGAATGACAAAGGCGAAACGCTTCCGACCTTGGAGTGGAAGCGGCTGGGCAAGGGGAGCTACTCGATGAAGCGCGTACTCCCCAACGGGATTGAATTTGGTGGAAAAGTGGAACCGGAAGGCAAGGACGTGAAAATGGAACTGTGGTTAAAAAATGGCACCACCCAGAAGCTGACCGGAATGCGCGTGCAGAACTGTGTCATGCTCAAAGGTGCGCCGGAATTCTCGCGACAAAGCAATGACAACAAGGTGATTGAAGCGCCCTTCATCGCGTGCCGAAACGACGCGGGGGACCGCTGGGTGATCACCGCTTGGGAACCGAACCACCGTTCCTGGGGGAACGTGCTCTGTCCCTGTCTCCATTCGGATCCCATCTTTCCAAATGCTGACCCCGGCGAAACTTCAAAGGTAAGGGGCTGGCTTGGTTTCTACGAAGGCCGGCAGATCAAGGCCGAGTTGAAACGCCTGCGGCAGAAGTGGAACCTGAATTAGTGGAATCGGCCGAGGGCAAAGGGGGAATTCTAATTGTCGCTGCCCATGGGTAAGAGCGACTGATCCACGACCAAGGCACCGCGTTCTGTAAGGCCTTGAAAGAGACCATTGCGGGAGGTCGAGTCAAAACGGTGCGACTGCCGAGGAGGTCGCCAGACCTGAACGCCTACGCGGAGCGCTGGGTGAGAACGATCAAGAAAAACTGCTTGGATCAGATGATCCTGATCGGCGAATTATCGTTACAACGGGTGGTTACTGAATACGTGGAGCACTACAACACCGAACGAGCCCATCAATCGCTGGAGAACAAGATCATCGAGCCAAGGTTTGATGTAATTTGCACTGAAGGAGAAATCCAATGCGACAGCCGGCTGGGAGGAATGCCGAACTACTATTACCGAAAAGCAGCGTGAAATGCCGCGATTCGAATTTCCGGACACTACGGCGTTGGTCCTGCCGAACAAGGGACTGAAACTCCGGTCCGACGACGAGGGGTTTGCAACCATCAGGGCGGAGGCGGAGCAAGACATTCAGGGCAAATAGCGCGTCCTGACTTTCCTTCACTTCGATCGTTTGCCCGTGAAATTCAATTCACGCTGAACACTTGGAGTTAGCCGGTCGAGATTCCCTTGGAACCGGCCTTTATCCAATCGATGGACAGCTCAAATCCGCCTGGCTTCTTGTCGCCCAAGAGAATGCCAAGCGATTGAATTTTTGCCGAATCAATCGGTGGCACGCCTCGAAGCCTGCGTCCCCTCCAACCCGGAACGAAATCGGCAAACGGCAGATAATGCTCCTGCCAGGCACCCTTCCGGGTGGTGAAACCTGCCCGGTAATCCGGAACCCTCCAGCCCGTTCCCGTCCGCACGCGAAACTGGTAACTGCGTCCGTCTCCCTTCGCCCTCACAACGAGGGCTTCGTAGCCGGTCAGGTCAGGTAGATTTCCGGCGGATCGGACCGATGCGAACCCACCGTTGTTTTCCAGCGAAAGGGTGCCGCTGAACCGGGCGATACCGCGGTCTGAGACCTCGATCCGGCTGCGGGAAAGGCCTCCCATGACCGTGTCGTTCACAGTTTGCCAGGTCAGACCTGTATCCTTGGTGCTGAAATCGGTAATCATACGGGCAGGGCGAACAACGTCGGCAGACAAGAATCCGGCCGGAGCGATTCCCAAAATGGCGAATCTAGTGAGGAGCGAACGTCGATTAAACACGGACTGAACGTGTCTCCGGAATCACGAACGTCAAATCAGGGCTTCAAAATCCTCCGACCAGGAATCTCGGTCACGTATCCCCGTTCTTGATCAACGCGGAGAGGGCTTTGGCGAGATCTTCGATCTTGTATGGCTTGGCGACGACTCCCTTGAATCCATGTTTCTCGTGGTTGGCCATGATCGGCCCGCTGGAATAGCCGCTGGAAACAATCGCCGGAATGTTGGGGTCGATGTCGCGCAGATGGCCGATGGCTTCGACGCCGCCCATGCCGCCGGGAATTGTCAGGTCCATGATGACTGCCGCGTAGGCGTCCCCGCTCGACATCGCTGCCTGATAGGTCTCGATACACTGGGCACCGTCGGCCACGGCATCGACGCGGTAGCCGAGAAATTCAAGCGAGGTGACCGCGAGTTCGCGGATGATTTCCTCATCGTCCATCACCAGCACCCGGCCATGACCTTCCAAAGGTTGATTCTTATTGGTGACTTTGACGGGAGCCTCTTTGTCGGAGGCGGGCAGATAAATGTGGAACTCGGTGCCTTTGTCGATGGCTGAATCCACGGTCATCAGGCCGTCGTGCCGTTTGACAATTGAGTAAGAGGTCGCGAGGCCCAGGCCCGTTCCTTTCTCCTTGGTGGTGAAGTAAGGATCGAAGACATGGGCGATGTCGGCCGCCTTGATGCCGGTACCGTGATCTTTCACCTTGATCAGGGTGTAGCGGCCGAAGGGCAGGGGAAGGTTTGAGTCGCCGTCGAGACGGGTATTCGTGGCGCTTACCTTGACCACCCCGCCACCGGGCATCGCCTGAATGGCATTGATGACCAGGTTCTGCAGGACCTGACTGATCTGGCTCTGATCCACCTCGACTGGCCACAGCTCTGTTTCGGCCTCTAACTCGCATCGCACATTGGAACCGCGTAGCGCGAACGAAGTGGAGTCCTGCAACAGTTCGGTCAGGGAAGCAGTCTGCCGAACGGGACTGCCGCCCTTGGAGAAGGTGAGCAACTGGGTGGCGAGGTCGCGTGCCCGGGTGGCTGCCTTCTCGGCTTCTTCCATGCGGATGTGCAGTTTTTCTCCGGGTTCGGAAAACATCCGGGCAAAGGAGATATTGCCGATGACGGCGGTCAGGATGTTGTTGAAATCGTGGGCGATACCGCCGGCAAGGATTCCGAGGGAATCGAGTTTGCTCGCTCGCAACCGTTCTTCCGCAATGGACTGTTCCTCGGTGATATCGCGGAAGACGAGCACTGCGCCGACGATCTTGCTTTCCTGGTCGTGGATGGGGGCGGCACTTGCGCCAATGATCTTTTCACTGCTGCCATCGCGGTTGACCAGCACGCTGGAGTCTGGGAGATCGACAATCTCGCCGGAGGTCAGTACGTGGGAGAGGGGATTGCGATAGGTCGTGCGGGTCCGCTGATCGATGACGTTGAAGACGCGGATTAGCGGTTGTCCCATCGCCGCGCTCTGCTTCCAGCCGGTGAGGTCCTCTGCTTGCTTGTTGATCAGGTTGATCCGGCCATCGGTATCCGTCGCAATCACTCCGTCGCCGATGGAACGCACGGTGACGGCCAGACGTTCCTTCTCCGCGGCCAACGCATCCTCGGCCTCCTTGCGAGCGCTGACGTCGAGCACGAGGGAGGCGATACCGACGACCTGCCCGTTCGCATCCACCAGCGGCGTGTTGTACCAGTCACAGATGATGGATCCACCGTCGGCTGTCCGATTGGCCACGGAGAACGCGTTGATGCTCCGGCGGGCGATGCCGGAATTGAGTTCATTGTCGCTGGCCGCCTGATGCAGGACTTCGCGCCAGGTCTCGTTGACCTTCAGGCGGACGTCCTCAGGGAAACTCTCGCCGGCGAGAATGTTGGAGAAGAGAAAGGGGTTCGGGTTCTGAGTCGGATCGTGAACGATCAGATCCGAACCCGACTTCCCGATGGCGATCTCCCCGGAGTAACCGAAGATTCGTTCAGCAGCGGGATTCCAGGCAGTGACCTTGAAGTCGAGATTCCATTCGATTACTGCCAACGGGGTGTGCTGGATGTGCAGGGCCAGTTTACGTTCCGATTCCTGGCGGGCTTCCTCTGTTTCCTTCTGCGAGGTGATGTCCACCATCGAACCGATCATCCGCATGGCGAGGCCCTGTCGGTCGTGCATGATGTAGCCGCGATCGATCACGGATGCATAGGTGCCGTCTCCCCGGCGAAACCGGAATTCGTCGGCCCAGAATTCGCCGCCGGTCTGCACGGCCATTTCTCGTCCGTTCAACACCCGGCGTCGATCATCCGGATGAAGTCGTTCGGTCCACCATTCAAGGCGATTGGTGACCTGTTCGGCGGAATAGCGGAACATGACCTGGACGGCTTCATTCCACACCAGCTGTCCGCTGTTTAGCTCCCAGTCCCAGATTGCGTCGTTGCTGGCGCGTTCCAACATCCGGTCGCGCTGCTGGACCGAGCGGAGATCAGCGGTGAGTCGCTCTGCTTCCAGGCGTCCGCGGGCCTGGATCCACGCAATGCTGAAGAGGAGGAAGTTGATTGCCAGCCCCGTGATCAGAACCGTGCGGGGCAGGTTCGATTTCGAAAGCTCCGCGAATCGGGGCAGTCTCTCATAGCGCAGACCGAAGATCTGTCCCGCCACGCGTAGGGGAGCGGTAGGCTGTCGGGGAGGCTGCGAGATCTGGGCGAAGTCGGCATCATCGAGCAATTCGACCGTCCATGCGGCATCAGGTTCTTCAAAGGCCGCTTGCAACAGTCCATCGACTTCAACAGTGCTGTGGAGGAAGCCAATGCGGAGAGGTGGCTCGCTGCTTGAGTCGACGATGGGGATGGCGAAATCGAGGACTCGTACATCGGTCGGCCCGGGCCGCACCTGGATCGTGAAAATCTTTGACGCGACGGCAGAATCTGTAGCGATGGATTTTCCGAAGAGCGATCCGGTTGTTTCCTGATCGGCAGTCGGACTGGCGAACGCGCGGGGTGCCTCGGCAAAGAAGAGGCGGTGGTACTTGGCCGCTGCACCCGCCCTCAGTTCAAGCACCGGGTTTGGCGAGGTGTTTCCGGCAGTCAGGGGACCGTAGAAGGCGACTGAACGGAGGGAGGGGTGCCGCTGAAAGAGCGCGCTGTTCTCGAGATTCAACCCCCAGTCCTTTTCCGAGAAGCCGGTCAGGGACAACACCCCGGCGAGTTGGCGCAGCGCGTCGAGGTGCCGATGAATCTCCTGGCCGACGTTGTTTCGGCTGTTTTGGACCAGTTGATTCAGGCTGGCACGATCTTGCTCCTGCACGTACACGCGAACGCGTTTGAACGCGATCACCGTGGGGATCAGTGAGATCAGAAGTACCAAATGCGCGGCACCCATTCGATGCCAGTGCGCCCTGAGGCGATCCCAGGCTTTGTATCGTCTATAGATCAACTCGCTTTCCGCTGTGCCAACGGACTCCCTGAAAATAGGGATTTGCCGCCAGCGCGGAAAGCCTAATGTACTCCCGCCAAGGCGTTTGAAAATTTTTATGAACGCGCGGCTTGGCCTCGTTGTCCTTGGGACGATAGGTTTTCAAAAGATGAGCGCAGGCATAACGGCGATAAATGAAGAAGTGAAGCGGGCGGCTGCCTTTGTGGAGCCCCTGTTCAGCGAAATGAACAAGGTCGTGGTCGGCCAGGAATACCTCATCGAGCGCCTGGCAATTGGCCTGCTGGCAAACGGGCATGTACTGCTGGAGGGCGTTCCCGGATTGGCCAAGACCCTTTCGGTCAACACCTTGGCAACCTGCTTTGATGTAAAGTTCTCCCGCCTGCAGTTCACCCCAGACATGCTGCCGGCCGATGTGGTGGGCACCCAGATTTACAATCCCCAGAGCGGGGACTTCACCACCCGGAAAGGCCCGGTCTTTGCAAATCTGGTTCTGGCGGACGAAATCAACCGCGCTCCGGCCAAGGTTCAGAGCGCCCTGCTGGAGGCGATGCAGGAGCGGCAGGTCACGATTGGTGACCAGACATTTGAGCTGGAACAACCGTTTCTGGTGCTGGCCACGCAGAATCCGATCGAACAGGAAGGCACCTATCCGCTGCCGGAAGCCCAGGTCGATCGCTTCATGTTGAAGCTCAAGATCGGGTATCCCACGCGCGCTGAGGAACGTAAGATTCTCGACACGATGGCCCGGACCAGCGGGCAACCGACGGCCAAGCAGGTGGTGGATGTGAAGGATGTCATGGCAGCGCGGCAGGTCATCAATGAGATCTACATCGACGACAAGGTGAAGGACTACATCGTCGATCTCGTATACGCGACCCGCGAACCCGATGAATACAAGATCCGCGTCGGTGAATACATCCAGCTTGGCGCTTCGCCCCGGGCCACCATCGCGCTGACGCTGGCTTCCAAGGCCTACGCATTTCTGAAGGGTCGCGGCTATGTGACACCGCAGGATGTGAAGAGTATTGCGCAGGACGTTCTGCGCCACCGCGTGGCCATCACGTTTGAAGCCGAGGCGGAAGAGATGACCAGCGAGTCCGTGGTGCAGATGATTCTGGACGAACTGCCGGTGCCATGATCCCGCGCGAGATCCTTAAGAAAATTCGACAGATTGAGATTCGCACCAACCGCCTGGTGACCGAGTCGCTCGCGGGGCATTACCACAGCGTGTTCAAGGGGCAGGGGATGGACTTCGACGAGGTTCGAGAGTATCAGCCGGGGGATGACGTTCGGGCGATCGATTGGAACGTCACTGCGCGGATGAACATCCCGTTCATCAAGAAGTTCGTGGAGGAACGTGAATTGACTGTGCTGCTCGCCGTGGATCTGAGTGGCTCGGGCCGGTTTGGATCAGGGGCCCAGTCCAAGCGCGAATTGGCGGCGGAGATCGCGTCCATTCTTGCGTTCTCGGCGATCCGCAACAACGACAAGGTCGGACTACTGCTCTTCACTGACGAAGTGGAGAAATACATTCCGCCGCGTAAGGGGCGCCGACATGTGTTGCGGGTGATCAGCGAGATCTTGAATTTCACTCCGCAGCGACGCGGGACCAATATTCCGAACGCGATGAGTTTCCTCAATCGCGTTTCACACCGGAAAGCCATTGCAGTTGTCTTCTCCGATTTTCTGGAAACGCGAACGCCCGTGCGTTTCGGGGACGGACTTGTTTCGCAACCGCTCCCGGCGCAGGAACCGTTGTCGCGCGAGGCGCAAACTGCGTTGCGGCAGGTGAACCGTCGCCATGACCTGGTGGCCGTGCAGATTGTCGATCGTTTCGAACTGGAACTGCCGGCCTTGGGACGGATGGTGCTGAAAGATTCGGAGACCGGGGAAGTGGTCGAGATCGACACCAGCGATGCCGGATTGCGCCAGCGTTTCTTCGAGGAACAGACACTCTTGCAGGGCGCGATGAAAAAACAGCTGCGTTCGCTCGGCGTCGATACCATTCACCTTCAGACAGATCAGGAATACACCGTTGCATTGGCCAGGTTCTTCGAGAACCGGGAGAAGCGTTCGCGGCACGGCTGAGTTTTTTGGGATCAGACATGGCACTCGGTTCGAACAACGCTGTTATCGTGCAGGCTCCGATTAAATCGGATGCGACCAATGCGACCAATGCCTTCCTGGCGGAAGGACTGCGGGACATCAAGGAGCCGGTGCACATCCCGCCGGATTACACCTGGCTCTGGATCAGTCTCGGTGTCTTGGCCGCGCTGCTGCTTTTGGCCTGGCTCTGGCAGCGTTTCTACAACCCCAAAGCGAAGCCAGCTGTGGTCCGGAGGAAAGTTCCGGCCTATCGCATCGCCTTGGACGAACTGCAGGTCGTGCTTCAACGGATTCATGAACCTGAGCCCTTCTGCACCGGGGTCTCGGATATCGCGCGGAAGTATCTTGAAGGACAGTTCAAACTGCGCGCGCCGGACCGTGCCACCGAAGAATTCCTTCACGAATTGACTGCCTCCGATAAACTGAACAAGGAACAAAAGGACAGCCTGGCCCGCTTTCTTGAGCAGTGCGATCTGGTGAAGTTTGCGAAGTATGAACCGACCGAAACTGAGCTGCGGGATCTCCACGGTGCCGCGCTCCAACTGGTAGAGGAAACGATGCCGGTCGGCGAGGAGAGACGGAGTATTCCATGAGTTTCACTTTCGCATATCCCTGGCTGTTATTGGCGCTGCTGCTCCTGCCGCTGCTCGCGTGGCTGAAAGGAAAATTCAACCGGAAGCCGGCGTTTCTCTATTCCTCCATTGGTCTCGTTCGCAGCGTCGCGCGACAATCCGGCAACAAAGCGGGTGCCATCTTGAAGTCGCTCCGCTGGATCGCCTTGGCCTGTTTCATCATTGCCCTGTCGCGTCCGCGATTGGTTGAAGGGACGCGCCAGATTCAGGCGAGCGGCATCGATATCGTGATCTGTCTGGATCTTTCCACCAGCATGATGTCCGAGGACTTCAAAGACGATGACGGCAAACGGATCAATCGTCTGGAATTGGCCAAGAAGGTCATTGAAGAATTTGTGGAGAAACGAACCAGCGACCGGATCGGATTGGTGGCCTTTGCCGGCGAAGCCTACCTCGTAGCTCCACTCACTCTCGATCACGACTTTTTCCAGACCAATCTTGAGCGGCTGGGCTTTGAGAACATCGTGGACGGAACGGCCATCGGATCTGGCCTGGTCGCCGCGGTGAACCGATTGCGTGAAGTGAAATCGAAGAGCAAGATCGTGGTGTTGATGACCGATGGTCAGAACACCGGGGGCGAGGTGACCCCCATCAGTGCTGCAAATGCTTCGGAAGCCCTCGGCATCAAGGTCTATACCATCGGGGTCGGAACGCGTGGGTTGGCACCGTATCCCGCCGCAGTGAATCGGATGGGACAGAAGGTTTACAAGCAGATGCAGGTAAACATCGATGAAGATACCTTGAAGGAGATCGCAGAACGAACCGCCGGGAAATACTTCCGTGCGGACAGCACGGATACCTTGCGAAAGGTCTACGACGAGATCGACGAGTTGGAAAAGACCAAGGTTGTCATCAAGAAATCGCAGCAGATCGAGGAGTTGCTCCACTGGCCCATTCTCGCGGGGCTGTTCCTGCTGCTGGTCGAAATCGTCCTTACCAACACCTTGTTCCGGAGGATTCCATGAGCTTTGCCCGTCCCGAATTATTGTGGTTGTTCGCGATCGTGCCGCTGTTGACTGTGTTCATGGTCTGGGCGTGGCGCAAGAAGCAGTGGGCGATTCGGCAGTTTGTGCAGACACGACTGCTTGAGAATCTTACCGTAGGAACTTCTCACACACGGCAGAAGGGGAAGATCACCCTGCTGTTGGTTTCGGTAGCTCTGATTGTTTTTGCCGTGGCCCGACCACAGTGGGGATTCGCGTGGGATGAAGCCAAACAACGTGGGCTGGATATCATGGTCGCGATTGACGCTTCCCGAAGCATGGCGACGAAAGACATTCGTCCGGATCGTCTGGAACGGGCCAAGCTCGCCGCTCTTGATCTGATGTCGTTGGCGAAGAGCGATCGAGTCGGGTTGGTTACCTTCGCCGGGACCGCGTTCTTGCAGTGTCCACTTACGCTGGATGATTCCGCGTTCAGTCAGAGCGTCCGGGCGGTTTCCACAAACATCATTCCGCAAGGCGGAACGGCGTTTGCCGAGACGATCGACGTGGCCCTGGAATCCTTCAAAGACGAGGGTGACAATTACAAGATCCTGGTGATTTTCACCGACGGGGAGAATCACGAACCCGGCGCCTTGGAAGCTGCGCAGAGAGCAGCCGATGAGGGCATGCGCATCTTCACGGTCGGGGTGGGTAGTCCGCAGGGAGGCATGATCGAGATCGGTCAGCGCGGCGGGCAGATGGCTTATATGACGGACGAGCAGGGGAATGTCGTAAAGTCCCGGTTGAATGAGGAGTTGTTGCAGCAGATCGCCACCACGGCCAACGGATTCTATCTGAACCTTTCCGGTGCGGCGGCGATCGAAACCCTTTACGCCCGTGGGCTCGCTCCACTGCCAAAATCGGAGATTTCGTCGCGACTGGTGCGGCGCTTCTTTGAACGATTTTACTGGCCCCTCTGCTTGGCGATTGTTTTGCTTTTGATCGAGATGTTCATTCCGGATCAGCGACGTTCAGGACGAAAGAAGACGGCGGGCCAAGTGGTGGCCTTGGGGATTCTGTTGCTGCTGGGTTCATCGGCCCAGGCCGCGCCGAGTGCTTCGTCAGCGAAGCGTCAGTATGACCAGGGAAATTACGCCGGCGCACTGGAGCAATACCGGGTGCTCAAGGACAAATCTCCCGATGACGCCCGGATCGACTACAACGCCGGTGCTGCTGCGTATCGCGCGAAGGACTTTGACGGTGCCGCCCGGTCCTTCAGCTCCGCCCTGTCCAGCAAGGATGAGAAGCTTTCGCAGAGTGCCTGGTACAACCTCGGCAATACCTTCTATCAACTGGGGAAGAATGAGTCGGATGACAAGAAGCGGATGGAAACCTGGAAGAACGCCCTAAACCTTTACGATAATGCCCTGCGCGAGAATTCGGAAGATGCCGACGCCAGGCACAACCGTGGTTTCGTCAATTACCAGTTGGAGGAATTGAAGAAACAGCAGGAGGAACAGAAGGGGGACGACGGCGACGAGAAGGAAGATGGGGAAGAGGGCGACGAAGAGGATTCCAAGGATCAGGATAAAGATCAGGATGGCGAAGGGGATGAAAAGAAAGACGGAGAGGATCGCCAGGAAAAGAACGACGATCAAAAGAAGGACGGCAACGAGGATTCCAAAGATGAAGAGAACAAGGATGGCGAAAGCAAAGACGGGGACAAGCAGGATGGAGAGAAGCAGGAGGGGGAGCAGTCCGAGCCCGATAAGGAGGAGAAGGATGGGAAAGATCAGCAGCCCCAGCCTGAACCCGGTGAAGAAGCTGACGAAGAGAAGAAGGCAAAACAGCTGCAGCAGTTGGGCAAGATGACTCCGGAAGATGCCAGACGCCTGCTCAATGCGCGCAAGGGGAAGGCTCGCCCGTTGATTTTTCTGCCGTCCCAAAAAAAGCAGGGTGACGGCAATCGTCCGAGGATTGAGAAGAAGTGGTAGGCGGAAGCGATAATCAGATTCGGCGCGTACTGACGTCGGTGGTGCTGTTGCTCCTGCTCTTAAGCAGCATCAACGCGAGGTCCGTCACTTTCAGCGTTTCTCTCCGGCCCGACACGATCGAACTCGGCCAGGCGGCCAAGCTGACCCTGCATTTTGCCGGCGGGCGCTATGATCGCGCGCCGAGCCTGCCCCGGTTTTCCGATCTGGAGTTCCGCAATCCCAGCGAATCGGTGCAGATGTCCATCGTCAACGGAGCCGCCTCCCAGACGGTTCAGTTGAGCTACACGGTCATCCCATTGGCCGCCAAGACCTACACGATCCCACCGTTTGCAGTCATGTCTGGTGGTGCTCGATTCATGACTCCGGCGTTCAAACTGACCGTCAAACCAAAGCGAGCGTTAACCAACTTGGAGCAAAAGCTACGACGTGGTTACTACGCCGAAATCGTGGTGGCAAAAACCAATGTCTATGTCGGCCAGTCCTTTCTGGTGGTGCCACATTTGTATTTCACTTCAGCGGACAATATACAGCTTCCTAGCCTCGCTACGGAAGGCTTCACATTTACGAATCTTCCGATCCCACCACAACAGCGCAAGCGCGTCGGCAGTGGCGTGATGGCCTACCGAACATTTCCCAAGGTGGCCGTGCCGATCCGGGCCGGCACGTTTGATATCGGGCCGATGCAGTTTCCGTTTCATCTGCTGAGACCGATCGGGGGAGGGCTTTTCCAGCGATACTCCCGCACTCAGGCGACGGCCGTGGCACCGGCCGTGGAAGTGACGGTGAAATCGTTGCCAACGGAAAATCGACCCGCGGGATTTGGGGGGGCGGTCGGGCAATTTCGGATGAATGTGCAAGTCGGGCCGACCAATCTGGTGGCTGGCGATCCCATCACCTTGAAAGTCCGAATCAGTGGAGCCGGACCGTTCGAGAACGTGAGTCTGCCTAGTTTTAAAGACTGGGATGGGTTCAAGGTTTATCCGGCCAACAGCGAGGTTCAGATTGCGAATGCGGCGACCTCGCAGGGGATGAAATCATTCGAGCAGGTAATCGTGCCGCAGAAGGCGGACACCCCCGGGGTTCCCGAGATCACCTTCAGTTTCTTTGATCCCTACAATCATCGCTACACCACGCTTCGGCACCCGGCGACTCCCATCACCGTGGCACCGGCGGCATCGGCATCCCAGCCCACGATCATGCTGGTGCAGACGAACAACCCGGGAGATGGACCAAAAATCGCGACCGAGCTCGTTCATATCAAACCCCACCTTGGCGTCCTCTTCCCGGTTGCGGCCGGGGCGAATGCGGCGGTGTGGTTTCTCCCTACAGCTTCGTTTTTGCTCTGGATTGGGATGTTGGTTCATCGGCGCAATTCGGATCGCCTCGCGAATGATCCGCGACTACAGCGCAAGCGCGCGACGGATAAACAGGAAGTTTCGGATTTGGAAACGCTCTCTGCCCACGCGACTGCCGGGGATGGCGAACCGTTCTTCGGTGCACTCTTTCGTCTGCTTCAGGAGCGAATCGGCGAACGGCTTGATCTGCCGGCCTCGGCAATCACCCACGCGATCATTGACGAACGTTTGAAACCCGCCGGCGCGGATGACGAACTCGTCGCGAATCTTCACAAACTGTTCGGCGCGTGTGATCGGGCCCTCTATGCCCCGACCACCGAGTCGGAAGAGTTGCAACAATTGGCCGACTCGACGCGGGACGTGTTGATCAAACTCAGAGCGTTGAGAGCATGATTGGGCTCGATCGATATTTCGACCGGTCGAAAATCGGATCGGTAGCCGGTGTCCAGGCGTTACTGGGCGCGTTCATTGTTTTTGGTTTGCTGTGCAGTGTGCGGGCTGCCGCTCCGGAAACCCGTTTTGAGGAGGCAAACGGGTTGTTCGAACGCGGCGACTTCCCGGCGGCGGCAACTGCCTACCAACAAGTCCTTGCCGATGGTCAGGGCTCGGTCGCTCTATTCTTCAATCTCGGAAACGCCCTCTTCAAAGCTGGCGAGTTTGGACAGGCAATCTATTTCTATCGTCAGGCGGAAAGGAGTTCGCCACGTGATCCAGATGTGCGCGCGAACCTTCAATTTGCCCGCCAGGAAATCGCCGGTGCATTCGCACCCGCCAAGTCCGGTTGGAAACGTTTCTTCCAAGTCCTTTCCGAATCCGAGTGGGCTTGGTTGGCGGCACTATTCGGAACCGTGTGGTTTGTGCTGCTCGCCTTACGCGAAGTGTTACCCCAGTTGCGTGTCCAGCTTCAGGTCCCAGCGCGAATTGCCGCGATCGTTGCGATCGTATTCGGTATCTGCTGTGGACTGTCTCACAACGCCTGGTCAGTGGTGAATGAGGCCGTGATTGTTGCCGAGAAGGTGAACGCGCGCTATGGCCCCCTGGCAGATTCGAAAGCCGCGTTCATTTTGAAGGACGGCGAGGAGGTCAGTCTTACTGGCGAAAAGGGAGATTGGATTCGGGTCAACGACAGCACCGGCCGGTCCGGCTGGGTGCAGCGCAGCGATCTGAAACGAATCGGAGCGCCAGATTAAATCTGGGCAGCCAGCGATAGTGGCTGACTGAGCTGGGGGCATTGTCGGGCACCGGTTGGAGTTCACGCTAAAGCGTGAACTCCGACCGGTTTCTGGCGTAACATCGCGTGCCAATGCACATCACCTTCAACGCTCCGGAATATCGTTCCGATGGTACGTTCGCCAGCGCGGCGTTTGAATTCGATGGCTCAGAGGAGACGGGCTGGACGATCTGGAGGAATGGTACCGAGTACCTGAATCTGGGCCCCGGTTACGCCGCCGTGGATGTGGACCAATGCGGAGTTTGTTCCACCGACTTGGCGCGCGCGTTTCTTCCGTTCCCCCTGCCGCAAGTCACGGGTCATGAGATCCTGGGGCGCGACGCGCAGGGACGACGAGTTGTCTTGGAGATCAACGCATCCCATCAGGCCCGCAACGTCGATTCCGAATGTGTTTTTTGTAGGCAAGGCCTGGAACGGCATTGCCCTGAACGGCTTGTTCTGGGCATTCATGATTTGCCGGGTGGATTTGGTTCCCACGTTCTTGCACCGGTAAACTCCATCATCCCACTGCCTGCCGAAATTCCATCCTCTGCTGCCGTTCTCATCGAACCGCTGGCCGCGGCTCTCAACGCGGTGGAAATGGTGAAGCCGAAAGCTGGCGAACGGATTGCCGTGTTGGGGCCACGACGATTGGGAATGTTGGTCGTGGCCGCGTTGGCTGCCTATCGGAAGGCCCATGGTATTCCGTTCCAGATTCTGGGATTTGCCAGGCATGCCCACCTGCTCGAGTTGTCCCGCGAGTTCGGTGCGGATGAAGGAATTGAAGTGGTTGGGGAAGGGGAATCAATGACCGACACGTTGGCTGATGTGGTAATCGATACCACTGGAAATCCAAAGGGGCTGGAACTCGCCATTCGAATTGCCGGGCGGGAAGTTCATCTGAAATCCACCCACGGCCAACCTGCCGTCGGTCTCAGTCATCTCACCGAGCTGGTCGTCGATGAACTATCGATCGCTCCCTACGCAGCGGAATCGCTGAGCGGACGGCGGGGGGCGTGGTTGGCCGCCGTCAATCCACCCGCTGGCGCGGGTGATTCAATTCTACGAGGTGACCCGATGTCGGTGTTTGATCGACTTCAAGTGCATGCCGGTAATCAACTTCCGCGCGCAGATGTCGCCGTTGTTGATTCGGCTGAACTGGTTGATGCCGTCATCCGCCCGTCCAGCGAACATCAACAGTCACTGGTGCGCCCGCGCGGGGAGATTCAGATTATGGCCGGCAGTTCATCAATGCATCCGTCACCTTTGCTTCAGGCCGTGGCCGATCGCGGACTTAGATTGTCCAGTTCCCGCTGTGGTGATTTTCATGCTGCCATCGACCTGTTGAGGAGGAATGAGAACTTGCGCCAAGTGGGCGATCGACTGGTGACTCATCATTTCTCAAACGCGAGTATGAACGAAGTATTCCGCGTGGCCCGTGCATCTGAATGCCTTAAGGCCGTCGTAACGCAGTAGCCAGTTGGATTACACTCTTTGTGTGTGGGCGCGAACTTGTTCGAGCCCTTCAGGCTGGGCACAAAGCGTGAACTCCAACCCTGGCGGAACGAACGATCGCTCTCTTTTTCACCCGCTACCGCGCGCTGGACACCGTTTGTTCCTTGGCCTAGCGTAACCCTTATTACCGTGAAACTAATGTCCAGAATCTGTTTTCTATTCATCGGCGCAATCATGTTTGTCGGTTGCGTTACCTCGACGGTCGAGAAGCGTCGCACCGAGCGTTGGGGGGCCTACAGCGGTCTGACTGCAGCACACAAGTCGCTGGTGGATCAGGGCGAGATTGAGGCGGGGATGGCCGAGGACGCGGTTTACATTGCGTGGGGTGAGGCGTCACAAGTTTTGCGGAGTGGCGACCGGAAGGGGAATGTTACGACCTGGCTTTACGAAGAAACAACCAATGACACCCACTACCGTTGGCGGACCTATCAGCTGACGCGGGATGATGGCACGCGTTACCTCGACCGACGGATGGTACCGATTACGGAATTCAGGGACTATGTTTCGGCGAAGTTGGTATTCAAAGACGGGGCGCTTGAGCGTTGGGAAATGCTTCCTCGGCCAGCTCATCGCAGCACTGTTGGTGGTGGTGGCGGCCGGTACCGGTGAACTCGTCACCCCGCATTTGTGATCATGTTGGGGATTCCTTTCAGCTACCCGATCGGGGATGGCCTCGGGGGGCTGCTTTGCTACCCATCCTGAAGCTGCTTTCGGGGCGGGGCAAAGAAGTGCACTGGTTCCTGTATCTGCTCGCCGCACTCTTGCTTACTTCTATTTGGTGCGTTCTAAGTTTGGTTGAACAGGCTGAGTTCTGTGGGTGGTTGTGGAGTGAGAAACAGGAATCAATCGCGTTGACAC
The DNA here is from genome assembly GCA_047608975.1 of Limisphaerales bacterium. Taxonomy (GTDB): domain Bacteria; phylum Verrucomicrobiota; class Verrucomicrobiia; order Limisphaerales; family JAYPXF01. The sequence continues at coordinate 42,128 of JBLFYM010000026.1, forward strand.
CCTGACCGTTCCCGGCAAACCATACGGCCATGTCTGATTCCCTAGGATCCAAGAACAACCGCCGCGACTTTCTCAAAGTCACGGGTGCTGTTACCGCCGCCGGCGCTTTGACCGGCATCAAACTGCCACAGGTTCACGCCGCTGTGGATGACACCGTGAAGATCGGTTTGATCGGTTGCGGTGGCCGCGGAACCGGTGCTGTGAAAAACGCGCTTTCACTCTCAGCCGCCTTCGGACCGGTCAAGCTGGTCGGCATGGCTGATGTTTTCCGCCCCAATCTCGATAATCGGTACAAGACCTTGGAGCGTAACTTCAAGGACAAGCTGGACGTCCCTGAAGAGCGCAAGTTTGTGAGCTTCGACGGCTACAAAGGTGTGATCGATTCCGTGGGCAAGGGCGGGGTTGTAATCCTCACCACGCCCTGTGCATTCCGCCGGGTTCACTTCAAATACGCGATTGAGCGCGGCGTGAATGTCTTCATGGAAAAACCGGTCTGTCCGGACGCTCCTTCTGGCCGGGAGATTCTCGAACTGAACAAGGAAGCCATGAAGAAGAACATGAAGGTCGGCGTTGGTCTGATGGTTCGTCATTGTCGCGGTCGCCAGGAACTCTGGAATCGGATCCAAGACGGCGAGATTGGTGATATCCTTTCGATGCGGGGGTATCGCATGGCCGGTCCGATTGCTTCCTTCTCATCCAAACATCAGCGCGACGACAAAGCTTATCAGGGGATGAGCGAGACGCTCTATCAGATCAAACGCTTCCACAGTTTCCTCTGGTTGAGCGGGGGCGCATTCAGTGACTACAACATTCATCAGATTGATGAATTGTCCTGGATGAAGAATGACTGGCCGGTTGAGGCCCATGCCGTGGGCGGCCGTCATTACCGGGTCGATCGCAAGGATGGCAAGGAATGGGCGGATCAGAACTTTGATTCTTATTCCATTGAGTACACCTACCCGGATGGCAGTAAGCTTCACTTCGACGGTCGCAACATGATCGGCTGCACGAACGACTTCGCCAGCTATGTTCATGGCACGAAGGGTTCCGGCATCGTATCGATGGCTTCCCACACCCCCGGCAAAGTTCGGACCTTCACGGATCAACATCCGAGCAAGAACCTGCGCGCGAAGAATGTGCTTTGGGCTTACCCACAACCGGAAGCCAATCCTTACGATTTGGAATGGGAAGATCTCATCAACGCGATTCGCAACGATGAGCCCTATAACGAAGTTGAACGTGGTGTCCGCGCCAGTATGGTGACGGCGATGGGCCGCTTTGCTGCTCACACCGGCAACAAGATCACTTGGGACGATTATAAGGACAACGATCACTTCTTCTCCCCGGATGCGGACAAGCTGACGATGGACGGACCTTCGCCGCTGCAGCTTGACCCGGATGGCCGTTACCCGGTGCCGATGCCCGGTGTCATCACCAAGAAGGAATACATGTCCAAGCCCAAAGCGTGAGAACGGGGGCGTGAGTCGATACTAAATTGATTGCAAAAGGCCGGGCGAATTCGCCCGGCCTTTTTTTGTCCCCAAGTGGTTGAGGCGTAAGCCTGCAGCAGGGGAAACACGTCGTCAGGGCACAAGGCAAAGTAGGATGGGCATTCCTTCCCGTCCCGATGGATTGCTTGATGTATCTGGGGACGGTAATGGATCTGTATCGCCGACGGATGGTTGGGTGGAGCCGCAGTGAGAACAACGATGCCGCATTGATATGTGAGGCCCTGCGCCAGGCCCAGCAGACGCGGGGGCGCCTACGCGCTGGACTCATTCATCACGGTGACCGGGAAATGCGACGGATCGTGGCGCTGGTCGAAGTCAAAGGCGAAAAGGTGGCGCTGGAATTCATCACCAATAACGTGGCGTGGGCCGCCGGCAGCGTGTGCGACCGGTATCAGATTAGCGGGCGTTCGATGTCTCAAACGTCCAGAACTGTCCGTGATCGTTTCGCAGCAGCAGCCTTACGGAAACGGGGCCCGTTCGATCGATCTTGATTGTGGCTACATTTCGATCAGCGGTGGGAGGGGGGAGGCGGGTCTTCGATTCCCATCGCTCTGCCAAGGTGAGCGCGTCCTTGCTGCCGTGGTAGGCGATAACCTCAGGATTCGCTCCCAAGTTTTGAATGTCGTAGGCAATCGTCAAAGTTGAACCGTTCCGCCGAGCCTCGGAGATATTGATCGCGGACAGTGGTTGAAAAAGCGCTTTCAGCTTTTCTTGACCCATATATTCCGGAAGTTCGTGGTCGGGTTGCTCACGCGTGATGGATTCTTCCGTTGGAGGTTTGCGATAGGTCCATCCGCCAGTTTCCAGATAGAACCAGCCCGCGTCGTTCACACCTCGGGCGGTGTGAGTGAGGCCGGTGACTTTGTCGATGTTGCCATTCTTCATCGTGTTCAACGAATGCCAGTCTTCACCGTCCTTCGAAACCCAGCCGCGGTAGCGCATGCGTCGGGCCGTGCTTCCCGTGCGTTGACGGGCCGCTACCCCGGGAACTTCCACAAAGGTGCCAACCCGCAAGCTCTTGAATGCGCGTTTGGCGCGCTGGCGGCCGATTCCGAAAAGGCGCCAGCGCTGTTCATCCGTCGCATAGAAGTAACTGTGATAAGTATGAAACAGCTCGCCGGGGTCGATCTTGAGCGCGAAGGCCTGTCGCTGACCCTGGCGTCCTTCCAATGGTTTCCAATCCCGGATTTTCACGCCCGTTCCCTCGTGTCCAAAGCCGTCAAACTTGGCGCTGCGGTTTCCTATGGCCAACAAATGAGACAGCATTCCAACGGGCGGTTCTTTCTCCTTACGGCCGTATGACCACAGTGAAAAATTCACCGATGCGGACACGGTGCCGTCGGCATTCCATGAAGGGCCGTAGTAACCGAACGGCGTCGTGATCGGCGCGTAGAAACCCAATTCACTCGGGGCACCGTCCATTTCCATGATCCACATGCGAACCCCATCAGGTGCTTCCGGAGTTGAAAACCCCGAGTGAGCGGCAGCGGGTCGCCACCGCTTTCTCAATACGGCAGCGTCCTGAATGGCCGGACCGGTTGCCTCGATCCAATGGAGTCGCGTGTCCTCGCCACCTTCCTGCAGATTTGTCAACCGGACGACATGTCGGCCAGGGCTATCCGCATGACACCGGAATTCAGCGACAAGGGTGGGGGAGCCATCCCCAGTATTTTTCGGTGAAAACTCGTGATGCTGATCGCCGATGGAGATCCCAAAACGCCCGGCATCGTAATCGGACGACATTTGCACCCGCAGAATCAGATTTCCTGGTTCATCGATCCACAGCCCCCATTCCGCGATGTCGTTGGTGTGCCAGCCTTCGATGTGGGCGAACGATGTGTTTTTGTTCAACCCACCCACATCTGGAGCGACGCCCTTACCCGCAGCGGTCAGGCCCAATCGAGGAAAGAAAGACTCGTTGGGCGTCAGCAACAGGTAGCCGTCCGGTGATTTCTGAATCTGATGAAACGAGCCGGATTGGTCTGGAATCTCAAACCATTCCAAGTTGGCAGTCAGCTGTGCCATGTCCCGGGACAGGGTCGAACCCAGCGTGGGTGGCATGGGATCATTCAATGTCTTGCTGGCCTCGGGAGTGGGGATCTTTGCGGCAAGCGGATCCGCGTTCTCTGCGCAGCCACTCAATAAAATGATTGCCACTCCCAGAAACGTCACCAAGTCAGATTTAGTAATCATAGACAATCTTGATCGCGCCCCCGCAGCAGCTTTGGCGGTGAGCAGAACGGCAGCGGGGGCAAATCAGAGGCGGATGATGTCGTGGACCCGAAGACACGACAACATCGGATTGCTCCGGCACTCCACCAGGCACCGATATATCAATCCAATTCTTTGATCCCCGTCCTCGTGTTGGTAACTCTCTTATCTTGACTAAGCGCTGAATTGCCGGACGATTGTGAATAACTTCTGCGGGCAATAATTTGGGGCGCACAATTCCCCTTAAAAAGCGCTTTACGAAGACAGAATCGGTAGGCATGCTCCACAGCCCTTAAAGCAGCTAGGTAAGAAGACTAAAAGACGAAAATGGAAGCTACGACGAAATCGAATTTGGTTGAAGAATTTCGTGTGCACGAAAAGGACACAGGGTCCGCAGATGTGCAAATCGCAATTTTGACGGAACGCATCAACGAGCTCACTGGGCATCTCAAGGGCCACCACAAGGACCACAGCTCCCGCCGTGGCCTCCTGAAGATGGTTGGTCAGCGCCGCCGGTTGTTGGATTATCTTCATGATACCGACCGGAGTCGTTACCAGTCGATTACCAAGAAGTTGAAACTGCGCCGCTAGAAACTTGTAAGGCCCGAGGAAACTGGGGCCTGTTCTTTTCCCCGGATGATTCGGCAAGGGGCGGATCGTCCATTCTCATAGTCCACTACTAACCCGATTCGTCGGCTAGGGGTAATTTCATTAAGTACCTGCGTTGCAGGGGTTTAATGAAGTTCCTCCGTGGCAGGCGAATCACGACCCTGATACAAAAAAATATGTCAGCCACAACAGTTACCGCCTCGATAGGCGGCAAGGAAATCTCCATAGAAACCGGCAAAATTGCCAAACAAGCCGATGGTGCGGTTATTGTCACCATGGGCGAGACGATCATTCTTGTTGCCGCCTGCGCAGCACACAAATCTCGCGAAGGCCAAGACTTCTTCCCGCTCACTGTCGATTATCGCGAGAAGGCCTCTGCTGCCGGACGCTTTCCCGGCGGTTACTTCAAGCGCGAAGGACGCCCGAGTGAGAAGGAAATCCTTACGATGCGACTGACGGATCGTCCGATCCGTCCGTTGTTCCCGAAAGGTTGGTTCAATGAAGTCCAGGTTCAGACCCTCCTGCTCAGCGCCGATGGCGAAAACGAGCCGGATGTGATGAGCATTCTCGGCGCTTCAGCCGCCCTGACGGTCAGCGACATTCCTTGGGCTGGTCCGCTCGGATGTGTGCGCGTCGGCCGTGTCGATGGCGAATTCATCGCCAATCCGACCCACTCCGAAGCTGAAGGCAGTGACCTCGATCTGATCTACGTCGGTAACAAGGACGACGTCGTCATGTTCGAAGGTTGTGCTGATGAAATCGCTGATGAGGATTTCGACAAGGCGCTGGAATTCGCGCAGGAAGCCATTCAGCCACAGATCGTTGCGCAGAATGAACTTCGCGAGAAGGCCGGCAAGGTGAAGCGCGAAATCAAGACGTTGGTTGTGAAGGACGAGATTCTCGCGGATGCCAAGGAATGGGCCACCGGAATTGGTGAAGCGCTGCTCACCCCAGAGAAACTGAAACGCGAGAAGGCCTGCTCAGTCATCAAGGACGAAGTTAAATCCAAGCTGATCGAAAAGTATGGCGCGGCCGAAATCTCCGGCCAGATCATGGACCAGACGTTCTATGGAATCCAGAAAGCACAGGTTCGCCATTTCATCCTGAACGAAGGCAAACGTCAGGACGGGCGCGGATTCGACGATATCCGGGCTCTCTCCTCCGAGATCAGCGTGCTTCCCCGCACCCACGGATCGGCAATCTTCACCCGGGGTGAAACCCAGGCGTTGTCTCTCTGCACCTTGGGCACGACCGATGACTCCCAAGATTTTGATTCCTACACCGGCGGCGTTGATAGCAAGCAGTTCATGCTGCACTACAACTTCCCCCACTTCTCGGTGGGTGAAACCGGACGTATCATGGGACCTGGCCGTCGTGAGATTGGTCATGGCGCATTGGCCGAACGCAGTGTTCGCCCGGTGATTCCCTTTGATGATTTCCCTTACGCTGTTCGCATCGTGAGCGAGATCATGGAATCCAACGGCTCCACTTCAATGGCTGCGGTGTGTAGCGCTTCGCTCGCACTGATGGATGCCGGCGTGCCGATCACCTCACCGGTGGGCGGAATCAGCATTGGTATTTGCACCGAAACCGCCGAAGACGGTTCCATTAGCCAATACCAGATCCTCAACGACATCATTGGTTGGGAAGACGCGTTCTGCGACATGGACTGCAAAATCGCCGGCACGACCAAGGGCATCACCGGCTTCCAGCTGGATCTCAAGCTCAAGGGACTTCCTAGCTCGATCATGACCGAGGCGCTCGCCGTCGCGAAGGCCGCACGTCTGAAGATCATCGACTCGATGAACGAGACGATCGATGCGCCGAAGACCGAGATGAGCCAATACGCTCCGCGGATTGTCACGGTCAACATCAAACCAGACAAAATCGGTGCTCTCATCGGACCCGGTGGCAAGAATATCAAACGTATCTGTGATGAGTCCGGGTGCGAAATCAACATCGAGGACGACGGCACGGTTCGTATCTACTCCACCAATGCTGACGGCCTGGCCGTTGCGCAGGAGCAGATTGAGGGACTTTGCTCCGAGCCCGAAGTTGGCAAGATCTACCGTGGTCGCGTCGTGACGCTCAAGGACTTCGGTTGTTTCGTCGAATTCATGCCCGGCAAGGACGGCCTCTGCCACATCAGTGAACTCGCCAATTTCCGGGTCAAGAATACGGACGACATCGTCAAGATGGGCGACGAGATCTGGGTCAAGTGCCTGGGGATTGATGACAAAGGTCGCGTGAAACTCTCACGTCGTGCTGCGATGGAAGAGCGCGACGCCAACGAAGGTGGCGATGCCAACGAAGGTGGCGATGCTAACGAAGGCGGCGA
>JBLFYM010000027.1:0-47931 GCA_047608975.1 Limisphaerales bacterium
GCTCATCCATGCCGTCGGCCTGATAGCACGTTTCTGTCCGTGGGCTCACGGATTTGACGTCGGCTTCTTTCCCATGAAACCTCGCGATTTCACAGTTGCCTCAGTCTAGTTCTTCGACATTTATTGAGTTCATGAACAAGGGACTTTCACCCCATTACAACACGCCCATGCCGGGCACACACAAGTCGCTGGACACCAACACCTGACCCGCGGGGAGTCGAAAGCGTGAAGCGAATTCCAACAGTAACCCAGAAATCGAAGCTCGCCTCCCGGTTAGGTGCGGGTCAGCTTTGACGGTAGACCCCATGTCAGTACGCACCCTTTCCATACTTGTGAGAGCCCTCGGACTCATCATTGGGGCACTTGGACTATTTTTGTGCTTGGGCCTCTTGCTTGCATTGCCTTCGTTTCTCGGTCGGTTGTCCGAGGATCCCCCTCGGATACTATCTCCGATAATCGCAATCGCGGTTATCGGTTTCTTTATTCGGGTGGGTTGGCGTTCCGTTGTTCGATTCTCGCCAGAGGTTGTTTGGTGCATTTTCGGCGTTTTCGCTGTCCTAGCTTCCATGGCCTCCGTCTATTTGATTAGCGAGCATTTCATTCAGCCTGATCGAGTGGATCACCTCATTGCAGCGATATTTGTTTTACTCCCTGTTGCCGGCGGGATTTACCACTTGATCAGCACTCGCACCATTCGGGCATTGTTTCCAGATCACGGGTCGGGCCTAAACCAGTGGAGCGAAGCTGCGACCCGTCCCTGAAACGATGATCTTCCACCAACCAACGCCAACCAACGCCAACCGCTAATTGCTAATCGCTAATCGCGCAGCTCGCTCACGTTTACGTTTACGTTTACGTTTACGTTTACGTTTACGTTTACGTTTACGTTTACGTTTACGTTAGGCTGAATGTGTTTTTAACACTTCAAAAATCCTAGATACCTCATGAACTCTATTCGCGCGATCGTCGCTTGTGCGGCCTTTTCGGCGCTCTTTTCAGATTTGGAGGCAGGCGAGATTTCAAAAAAACCGTTAAGACTGACCGCGGGGGGAACGACGGAAAATCCAGCGGTGTTCGATGGAAAAGGCATGGTCATCGATCTCGGTGTCGATGTGACGGATCATGCCTGGAAGAAGGATGGTGGGGTGTGGACTTCGACTGCGCCGCTCTCCGGAGCCCAGCCCATGACTGGCGGGCAGTTCACCGGATTGTTTGTGGACGAGATACCCATCACCATCGCTCGGGAAGGCGGTAAACGAGCAATTGCTTTTTCAAAGGGTCACCTCTACGCGCAGCCCTCCGATTTGAAGCCGGGGCAGATGGGCTGCACCAGCGAAGGGTTGATCTATTTCCGGTGGCCGGAAGGCAAGCGACCGGGCGATGCCCGAATCTACGTGCCTTCGAAGCCCGGACTAAGCTGTGTGACAATCGCCTGCTCGCACATCATCGTTAAAAACATCACAGCCATGCACGCGGCCAACGACGGATTCAATATTCATGGAAACTGGGTCGGCATCCGCTTGGAGAATATCAGAGCCTTTTCCAATGCCGACGAAGGTATCAGCGCTCACGAGGAGGTTCAGATGGACGTGGAGGGTGCCGAAATCGCCTGGAATGGCTCCATCGATGGCGGCGTGGCGGATGTGGGCCGAAGCAGGACCACCTACAAGGACTGTATAGCGCACGACAATATCGGTGCAGCATTCAAATTCTTTGGTGTATCTCACTCCGTCTCGGATACGGCAATCTACAATCAGGAAAAGGATTTTTTCATAGGTGAAGAGACGGTCTTTAAGCAGGAACGCATTAAGCGCGAATCAGAATGACCGAATTGCCTAATTAAAGGGGCAGGCACATAGTTCCGCTCTTTTCTTGGAGCGTGCCTGCAGGTCCTCAAACTCGGCAAAGTGGGCGAAGGCAACTCCTGATGGTTATGTCTTTTTCATGATTGGCTTACTAAGATTTCGAATATGGAAACGCCTCCCGCTATCCCGAATCCTCGAAGACATGATCTGGACGCTCTCCGGGCGGTGGCGATGCTGCTCGGGATCGTGTTGCACTGCGCGCTGTCTTTCATTCCTGGCTTCTGGCCGGTGAATGACAGTCAGACGAACGAGACGTTTGGGATTGTCGTCGCCGCGATTCACGGATTCCGCATGCCGCTCTTCTTCATCTTGAGCGGTTTCTTCACCGCGATGCTCTGGCGTAAAAGGGGATTGCGACAGCTGTTGGCGCAGCGCTTCAAGAGAGTGTTCCTGCCATTGGTGTTGTGCCTGTTCACGATCATTCCGCTGGTCTGGGTGGTAACCATCGCGGCCAAGACGACTGGTGGAGGTGGTGAATCATCGGGTGTCCGACCGGTCGCTTCCGAGGGTGCGGATATCTGGACGGCGGCGCGGGTCGGTGACCTTGGCGCGATCAGCAAGATGATTGCGGGCGAGGCTGATCTGGATCAACGCGATCCCATATTGGGTTCCACACCGATTTCGGGCGCCGCGCTTTATGGCCAGACGGAGGTGACAAAAGCCCTGATAGCGGGAGGTGCCGATGTGAATGCGCGGAGCAAGGATGGAAACACCGCGCTGCACTCCGCGGCGTTCTTGGGTTACTCGGAGATCGTCGCCGCGTTGCTCGCCGCCGATGCGGATTTTGGCACCAAGAACAATCGCGGAGAGACTCCTTTGGACTCCATGGCGGTGGCTTGGGGGGCGACGGAATGGGTTGCCGGACTATTGAAACTCAAGATTGAGAAGAAAGCCGTCATGGCTGGCCGCGCCAAGTGCGGTGAATTGTTTAAGGCGTATGGGGCGAGCCTGGCTGAAATTTCTCCACCCAAAGCGGACCAGAACGAGCGGAGGAACCCAGGCGCTTTGGTCATGGCTCTGTTCGTCTTCCCGGTGTTTCACCACCTCTGGTTCCTGTGGTTTCTTTGCTGGCTGGTGCTCGGCTTTTCGGTCTGCGCATTGGTGGCGGACAAGCTCGGTTGGAAATCGTCGCCGCCATGGCTGACCGCCTCGCCGCTGCGATATCTCTGGATCATCCCCCTGACGATGATTCCTCAGTGGGCGATGGGACTGCTCATGCCCAACTTCGGGCCGGACACTTCACTCGGTTTGCTGCCCATGCCGCAGGTGCTGTTTTACTACGCCATCTTCTTCGGCTTCGGCGCGCTCTACTTCGATGCCAAGGATGAGCAGGGAAGGCTGGGAAGATTCTGGTGGCTGACCATGCCTTTTGCCCTGTTGATTGTTTTTCCCCTCGGGTTGGAACTCACGGTCGGTCGGCTTGGTTTTGCCGAGAAGCTCACTTTCATCAATGAAGAGAACAAACGTCCGGTCGCAGTATTTCTGCAGGTCCTTTACGCGTGGATGATGTCGGCCGCGTTCATCGGGCTGTTTCGTCAGTTGCTGCAACGTGAGAATCGAACGTTGCGGTATTTGTCCGACTCATCCTACTGGCTCTACATTGCTCATATACCACTGGTGATCGGACTCCAGGCGGCGGTGCGAAACTGGCCGCTCCCGGCGCTGGTAAAAAGTGTGATGATCTGTGCGGCGACGGTGGGGATTCTACTCTTTCTCTATCAGACAATGGTGCGCTACACGTGGCTGGGGCGTCTGTTGAACGGTCCTCGAACGCGACCGGTCAAGGTGGGCGTGAGCGATTGAACCGGATCTTTGCGTTTGTGAAATGGGTTCCTGCCAAGTTTGAGCAGTCGGCGTTCCTCGCTCGACCCCGGGCCAGGTGCTGGCGAAGCCTCCAGCTTGGCGGGTGTGTTCATTCGACCACCAGCGTCGCGAGGCATCCGTGCGCGGTACGCGGGTCGGTGAGGCAGATCGCGCCGGAGACGATCTTCGGGTTGGGATCGCCTTGGAATTTGAGCGGACGCGTGGCCTTCAGCTGTTCCGCGTAGTCGAGGAACGTTTTGCAGTCCGATTTTTTGAGAGCAGATTTACCGACCAGTTTCAGCTGTCCGCAGCGGCCGGGGGCGACTGCGCGCATCACTTCCAGCATGACGCGTCCCATCGTGCAACGGGCGTTCAATTCGACGGTTGGATGGATGCGAAGTTCGCCATCTGGTTTTCGGTAGATAAAGGCGTCGATGCCCAATGGGCCTTGGAATCCGGTGTTCCGCAACCTGTCGCTCAGCACGTCAGCGAGTTCGGTGTGAAGTTCGAACAACAGATCGCGGGAGCGTTCGCGGATCAGGTCGGCAATTTCCGGAGCGAGATCTTGGGCGAAGCGTGGGGTGCTGATCGATGCCTGGTATTGTCCGCGTGGATCATTCGACATTTTCACGAGGTCGATCTTTTTCACTTCCCCTCCAACTGCCTCGAACTGGAACGAAAAATCCAGCACGCGTTCCTGCCACGGTTCGATCATCACGCCGCCTTCGGTGTCCACGATACGCTGTAACCAACTGATTTGCGCGGCCCTGACTTCCGGTTCCCAGAGGCGCAACTGGTTTCCGCCGGCGACGCCAAACAGGGCTTTGGCGACCACTTTCTGATGACCGGTTTGGCGAATTGCCTCGATGTGCTGTAACGCGACATCGAGTTCGCGAGCGAGGACGCCCGTTTGTTCCGGCGGGCAGAGGCGCCCCGTCATCAGTTTGTCATCGGCGAAGCGATGGAGCAGCGATGTCAGCAGATCGGCGGATCGTGCCTTGGAGAAGAGGGGGCGAATTTGGTCGTCCCATTCGGGACCGACCGGTGGATTCGTTTGACTCAGGTTTCCCATCAGCGGTTCGAGGATCTGGATGCTATCCGGACTCCAGGCCCAGGGCCGCAGACCCGACAGTTTGCGTGAGCGCAGCTCGTCGTTCTTCGCCACCTCACCGTTCTTGAGTTGCACAAATTCCGGCAGCTCGAACCCGGCGTGCTTGAGGTCGGCGCGAAAGGCGCTGGCGGGTCGACGGCTGACGAGCACGACGTCGTCCCGGCTGCAGAGGAACTGCGGGAGCGTTTCCAGATCTTGCGCGAGCGCCGCCTGCTGAGTGTTCGGCCCGAAATCCGGCCGGCTCAGAAAGGATTCCGCGAAGGGGTTGAAGAGATGGACGTCGGGGCTTCTTCCCTTGGAACGGGAATACACAAAGAGTTCATTGATGAACTCCTGATCAAGGCCGGCCGCGCGGCGGCCTTCCTCGTTGAAGTTTTCACCTTTGGCGCGGGTGGGGGAGAGTGGCAGATCCAGTTGGAGATTGAATGCTTCCCAGTCGCTGAGATTGGGATCCTTCCATTTGCGGAACCATTTCAGGCCGTAACCCACATGGCCGATCTCGTCCTGATAGATCCGCTCCAGCAGCCCGCGGGTGGCCTCGTCGCCGATCTGTTCGAACTGATCGGCAAAGAAGCGTGTGTAGTCAAGGTTCGCCTGTTCGAAGGTCAGTGAAAGCCGGCTCACGTAATCCATCGGCGTCTCGACGATTGAGATCGCCCGCCAGAAATACCCGTTCACCGAATGGTCACCAAACTCCACACCCAATTGCTCAAGCCGCCGCATATACAGGCGGGTGTGTTGCTGTTCTTCCTTCAAGGTTTGGAGGATTCCGGAGCGGAAGGCTTTTGGCGCATCGGGAAATTTCAGCAGCACGAGCGCCATCAGTTCCGTGGCGAGCAGTTCGTGATTGGCAAAGAAGTGAAGCAGTTTGCCGCGGCGTTGTTCGTCTTCCAACGCACCCAGGCCAGGAAAATCGGAGTTCGAAGGGCCGGTCCGGAATTTCAGATTGGAGGGTCGACCCGGCTGGGCAGGCGCGATCAGGCCCGTGCCCGGATCGTCATCAAGCAATGACTCCGGTTGACGAAGCTTGTCATCGAGGGACGTTCCGAACAGAACGCTCTCGGCAAATTCACGCACCTGCATCCGCGGAACTGAACATGCCGGGCTGGTTCCGGTCAATCGCGGGCCTGCAGGGGGTTCTTTTGAAGTGATTGATTGAAGATGCGGAATCGGCGGATAGGTGACACAGTGGCCATCGGCCACCCCAAATGGACGGTCATGATGAAGGAAAATATACTCAAGCTTTTGGGCCGGAAGGATTATGTCCCGGCCAATATCCCCGAACTGTTGCTCCTCCTGCGTTTCGAACCGCGCCAGCAACAGGAACTGCAACGTGAGCTTGGCCAGCTGGAGCGTTCGGGGCACATCGCACGCATCAAGGGCAACCGCTATATCATTCCGCAGGAAGCGGATCTGATTCCCGGCCGGATTCAGATCACGCGGGGTGGGCGCGGTTTTCTCACGCCCGATGATCCGACACTCAAAGAGATCGGCATCGCGGCGGAGGAGACCGGGACCGCGTTGCACGAGGACCATGTGCTGGTTCGCCTGGAGGTGCGTCCCCAACGGAAATCGGGAGGCGATGCCGACGGCCGGAGCGGCAAGGTCGTGCGGGTGCTGGAGCGGCGGCGGCTCCAGATCGTTGGCACGCTGCGGCAAAGTAAACAGTTCCTGCACGTGACGCCGGACGATCCGCGTCTGCAGCACGACATCACCGTGCCGGAACCGAAGGATCTGGGCCGCCCCGCACGGGTGGGGGACAAAGTGGTGGTGGAACTGCGGGAATGGGAATCGCGTCATTCCAGCCCGGAAGGCGTGATTACTGAAGTGCTTGGCCCGGCCACCGAAGAGGGCGTGGATATGTTGGGTATTCTGCGGCACTACAACCTGCCGCTGAAATTTCCGGCGAAGGTTCTGCAGGAGGTGCGGCGGATTGGAAACCAGGTGACTCCCGAGGATCTGGTGGACCGCACGGACTGTCGCCAGCACGCAGTCATCACGATCGATCCGGATGATGCCAAGGATTTCGACGACGCGTTCCATCTGGCAGCGGCACCCGAAGATTGCTGGCAGCTGTGGGTGCATATCGCCGATGTTTCCCACTACGTAAAGCCCGGTTCAGCCCTGGACGTGGAGGCGCGCAAGCGCGGCAATTCAAGTTACCTCGTCGACCGGGTCATCCCGATGTTGCCGGAGGCGCTGAGTAACGAATTGTGTTCGCTCAAACCACACGTGGATCGCCTGACAAAATGCGTGGAGTTCCTCATCTCGGGAGACGGGCAGATTCTCAAGTCAAATTTTTATCCGGCGGTGATTCACTCGCAACAGCGCTACTCGTACCAGGAAGCTTTGAAGGTTCTCGAGTCCTCTCCGGAGGGGCCGGTCGAACAGATGCTCACCGATGCGCACCGCCTGGCTCAGCGAATTCGTCGACACCGATTCCGAAATGGTTCGTTGGAACTGGATTTCCCCGAGAGCAAGATCCGGCTGGATGAACAGGGGAAGGTGCTGCGAATTGATCGGCTGGAGAACGACGTCTCCCATCAGCTGATTGAGGAATTCATGCTGCTGGCCAATGAGGCCGTCGCCGGGCAGTTGATGAAGCAGGGGCGGCCAAGCCTCTATCGGGTGCATGAAGAACCGGAGGCGAAACGTCTGGAGGAATATCGCCAGGAGGTACTCAGCCACAACGTGCCTTGTGGTAATCTCAGCAAGCCGGGCGAAGTGCCGAAACTTCTGCGTCGTCTATCCGGTCTCGCGATCGGTCCGGCCCTGAAGATCGGACTGCTCAAGTCGCTCATGCGGGCGCGTTACGCGGTGGAGGCGTTGGGCCACTACGGTCTGGCGAAAAAGAAGTACACGCATTTCACCTCCCCGATCCGCCGTTATGCGGATCTGGTCGTGCACCGCGCGCTGTTCGATGCAAATGGGAATCAGGGCATATCGATGCCGGAGGTGGCCGATCATATCTCACGCACCGAGCGAAATTCCTCTGATGCCGAGCGGGACAGCAGGGACGTGAAACTCTACGCGTTCCTGAACGAACAATTGAAATCTTCCCAGCCGAATAAATACTCCGCCTTGGTTACCGATCTGCGGAATTTCGGATTTTTTGTCGATGTGACTGATCTCGGGATGAGTGGACTGATTCCGCTGTCCATCTTGGAGGACGATTTCTACATCTATGATCCGAACGCGCAGTTGATCGTCGGCCGCCGGAACCGTCGGGTTATCAGATTGGGGGACACGGTCGAGGTTCAGATCGCCAAGGTGGATGATGCGAAGAAGCGCGTGGATTTTCGCCTCGCGCCGTCCGCCGGAGACCGAGGCAAGCGACCGGTTCGCAGACCCGGCCAGGGGGCTAAGAAGAAGGGCCGCCCAGCGGACGATGGGCGCCCACCCAAGAAGTGGAAAGCCAAACCCAAATCTAAGGCGAAGACCAAACCTAAAGCGAAACCACAATCACAGGCAGGTTCCAATTCTCCCGCCGCTGAGAACTCAAGACCACCGCGCAAGGATGCCGGCAGCGGCAGTGCCACCGGCAATGCGCCGGCCGCAGAAGGCTCAGCCAAACCGCGTCGTCGGCGTCGTCGGCGATGATTCTCAGCCTGCCCGCTGAGGCGTGAACTCCAACGGGCAGCTGGGTCGCAATCGTTTTCTGCAATCACTTTGATGGTTCTTGTTCCGGATTGTAGTGGTCCGGTTGCTTCAGCACGAGCAGGCCACCGGCCATGCCGCAGATCCCGGCGATGATCCACCAGGTGAAGGGATCGATGGAATACATGTGCAGGCCGAGCTTCGGTCCGACGAGAACAGCAAAGGCCCAGTTCATCCCGAAGACACCCATGTAGCGTCCCCGCGCATGTTCCGGGATGATCCGGGACAAGTGTGTCATCACGATGGGCAGGCTGATGATTTCACCGAGCGTGAACACGGTCATCATGAAGCAGAACTTGGGAATGGAATCGGCCCACGCGGTGTACATGATGCCGATTCCCATGAGAAAGAAACCCAGCGCGATCACGAAGCGCGGTCGATATCGGCGCGTGATGGATGTGAGTGGCAGTTCAATTAGAACGATCAACACACCGTTGAGTGAGTTGACGAGTCCGTAGACCCAATCCGGGTAACCGGCGTCGGTTACGTGCAGGCTGAACGCGGCGTTGAGCTGCATGAACGGGATCGCGAGCAGAAAACACGCGCTCCAGAACAGCATGAACGGCCCGTTGCAAAAGATCTGTCCATACACCTTCTGGTTGCTGCGCTCGGCTTTGGGGGTGCGATTGCCGGGCGGCAGTGCCTGCCAGGCGATGACCCCGAAGATGGCCGTGGTGATTCCGTCCGCGTAGAAGAGCCAGTCCCAATTGTAGATGGTAATGAACCCGCCGATTGCCGGGCCGAATGCCCAGCCGGCATTCAGAGCCGTCCGGTTTGCGGCATAGGCGGTAAGCCGTTCCTGCTCGGGAATGAGGTCGGCGATCAACGCGTTCACCGCGGGCCGGTAGATCTCTCCGGTCAATCCCGCCAAAGCCATGAGGGCATAAATTGCGGTCAGCGATTCGGCGTGTGGAAACGCCATCATCACGCCGGCGGTGGAGAAGAAGGACAACATCATCGTGTGTTTTCTCCCGCAGCTGTCAGCGAGTTGTCCCCCGATGAAAGAGGCCAACAGATTCCCGACCCCATAGGCGAGCAAAGCCGTGCCGGCCTGGTGGATGGTGAATCCGTGCCGCGTCATGTAGAGCGTGATGAACGGCATCACCAACGTTCCGCAGCGGTTGATGAACGTGCCGGCAAAGATGAACCACGCCGCGCGCGGCAGGGCACGGAGGTCGGCCATCACACTGTGATTTGATTCGTTCATTCGCCGGGTCTTGCGGCACTGATTTACAAACAAAAACCCCGCTCGCGTTCAACGGGCGGGGTTTCCAAAAACTGATTTGATCAAAAATCTAGAACACCATGCTCGTGAGGAGGTGGCCGCGCTTGACCCAAAGGCAAGTGCCAACGCCTGGCTGGAACGGGTTGACCGACTGCTTCACGCACATGTTGTAATGGGTGCCATCCATTCGGGAGCCAGAATTGCAGTGATTGCTGATCCGTCAACCTCTCATTGAGTTGGTTGTGGTGGCGGGGGGTGGGTTTGATCGGTGCGGGCACATCCGCGGATGCTTTCAAAATGAAAATATAGCCTAGGCTAACTTTTTTAATTGACGCAAAGTTTTTCTGCTCTACGTTGGGCTCCACAACAACGGGAATTCCCGAATCATCTGAAACTGAAAACGAACTGAGATGAAATTAAGAACTTTTCTACTGGGGCTGCTGTGCCTCGTGTCTGCCGCCGAACTTCGCGCCGCATCGCAAATCAACGTCACCACCACCGTCGGCATGGTCGCCGATATGGTGAAGCAGGTGGGGGGTGATCGGGTGAAGGTGCTGGGTCTGATGGGGCCGGGCGTCGATCCGCATCTCTACAAGGCCACTGCTTCCGATGTGGCCAAACTGCGCCGTGCGAACGTCATCTTCTACAACGGCCTGATGTTGGAAGGGAAGATGACGGATATCCTGATGAAGTTGAAACGTCCGAAGAAGCACGTTTATGCGATCTCGGATTCCGTGGCGAAATCCACGCTGCTCAAGCCGGCGGAGTTTGAGGGACACTACGATCCGCATCTTTGGTTCGACGTGGCGCTTTGGTCGCAATGCGTGGACACGGTGGTCAAGGGGTTGAGTGCCTATTCGCGTGCTGATGCGTTTGGATTCGCCCGCCGCGGTGCGGGATTGAAAGCCCGGCTCGCGAAGCTTCATGAGTGGGCCACACAGCGCGCGAACGAACTTCCAAAAGCTCGGCGGATCCTTATTACGAGCCACGACGCTTACAACTACTTTGGCCGCGCGTACGGCTTTACGGTGATCGGTTTGCAGGGCGTTTCGACGGTGACCGAAGCGGGGTTGAAGGACATGGCTTCAATGGTTGACTACATCCGGAAGCATGGGGTGAGGGCGATCTTCGTGGAATCCAGTGTTTCGCCGGCGGCAATCAGGCGCATCAGCGAGGATGCGGGTGTTCAGATCGGCGGTGAGCTTTTTTCCGATGCGATGGGCACGCCCGGGCAAATGGAGAAGGGGTATGATGTCGGCACCTATGAGGGGATGATCCGCCACAACCTCAACACCATTGTTGATGCGTTGAAGTAGCCGCCTGCGCTACTCTCAGACCGTGCCCTTATTGACGCCATGACCGACGAATCAGCCGAACCGCCGCTGGAGATTCACGATCTCACCGTTTCCTATCACAAGAAGCCGGTGCTGTGGGGAGTGGATCTGGTCATTCCAAAAGGGAAGCTGATCGGTATCGTTGGGCCAAACGGCGCGGGCAAGTCGACCCTGATCAAGGCCGCCATGGGGTTGATGCCGCTGAACAGCGGTTGGGTGAAAGTCTTTGGCAAACCGGTGAAGAAAAACCTGCGTCGGGTGGGCTATGTGCCCCAGCGCGAATCGGTGGATTGGGATTTTCCGGTGAGTGTGATGGACGTGGTTTTGATGGGGCGTTACGGACATCTCGGACTGTTCAGGCGTCCCAAAAAGAAGGACCGCGATATCGCGCGGGAATGCCTGGACAAGGTAAAGATGCTGCCTTACGCGAACCGTCAGATCTCCAATCTGAGCGGCGGTCAGCAGCAGCGTGTTTTCCTGGCCCGCGCCTTGGCACAGGAAAGTGACCTGTATTTCATGGATGAACCCTTTGTCGGTGTCGATGCGGCCACCGAGAGCGCAATCGTGGCGCTGATGAAAGAGCTGAAGGACAAGGGCAAAACTCTGCTGGTGGTGCACCATGATCTGCCGACGGCACGCAACTACTTCGACATGTTGCTCATGCTGAACATGCGGGTGGTCGCGTTCGGTCCCACGAAGGAAGTTTTCACCAATGAGCTGCTGCAGAAGACCTACGGCGGGCGGCTGACCATTCTTTCTGAAGTCGCCGAGGCGGTTGGCTTGGAAGCGTGATGAGTCGGGCGCGGGACGAGAGTCGCGGGGAAGGCGAGGGCAGATTGCGGCGGCGCAGCGGCACGTGGATATTCGGTGTGGGATTGGTATTGCTGCTGGGTGTGTTTCCGGCGGAAGCGGCGCGCATCAGCGAGCTTTCGGAATCCACGGTCTGGGAGCAGATGGTGCGCTTCTTTCAGTTCCGCGATCCCTCCGTTCGTTATGCCCTGACCGGTTCCATCCTGCTGGGGATTTCCTGTGGCGTGTTGGGCAGCTTTATCGTGGTCCGGAAGATGGCCCTGTTCGGAGATGCCCTTTCGCATGCGGTGTTGCCCGGGGTGGCATTGGGTTTTTTGTGGGACATGACGAAGAACCCGGTGACGATTTTCATCGGCGCGACCATCGCGGGACTCATCGGCGCGGCGATGGTGCATTGGATCAAGGAAACGACGCGGTTGAAGGAAGACACCGCGCTTGGGCTCGTGCTCGCGAGCTTCTATGCGGTTGGTGTGGCGTTGACCACGATGATCAATCAGCTGCCGACCGGGAACCAGACGGGGATCGACAAATTCATGTTCGGCCAGGCGGCGGCGATCGGCGCGGACGACGTGAAACTCATGGTGACGATCACCGCGTTGGTGTTGCTGTGTATGGCCTTGCTGTACAAGGAGTTTTTGCTGACCAGTTTTGACGCTCAGTTTGCGCGTGCGATCGGCCTGCCGGCGCAGGCAATTCACTATCTGCTGATGTTGCTGTTGGCCTTCTCGGTGGTGATCTCACTGCAGGCGGTCGGGGTCGTCCTGGTGTCCGCGATGCTGATCACCCCCGCAGCCACGGCGTATCTGTTGACCGACCGGATGCATTGCATGATTTTTCTCGCGGCACTCTTCGGCGTGCTCGCCGGGGGGGCGGGAGCTTTTGTGTCGTTCTTGGACGACAACCTGGCGACCGGTCCGATCATGGTATTGGCCGCGAGTTCGTTGTTTGTTGTGGTGTTCTGTTTCGGACCGCGCCATGGGGTGGTGATGCGCTGGTGGCGGCAACGTTCGAACGTCGCCCGGATCTCGCGCGAGAACACTTTGAAAGCAATCTACCATGTTCTTGAATCCCGTGATTTTGAAGGAGAGGGAGTTTCGCTGCGTGAGTTGGCTGAGCGCCGGAAAGAGACCCTTGAGGAAAGCCGACAACTGGCCGGGGCGTTGCGGGGGAATCGGATGGCGACGGTTGCTGGGGACGATATCCTGCTGACCCCGTCCGGTTGGTCGCGCGCCTGCGAGATCGTGCGCAACCACCGGCTCTGGGAACTGTATCTGACCAACGAGGCCAAGATCGCCTCGGATCATGTGCATGAGGACGCCGAGCACATTGAGCATGTGCTGGGTGAGGAAGTGGTGCGGGAACTCGAACGGAAACTGAAATACGCCCGCCAGGATCCGCATGGAAAACCGATCCCGGGACTTTCCGACATCCGCCGCGGAACCGGGTCCTATCGGCGCGAAGATCTGATCGGCTACGGCGATCCGCTATGAGCATCATTCCGAAATTCGATTACCAGCTCGTGGTGGCCGGTCCGTGGACGACTGACTTCGACATGTACGGTTGGATGATGTTGATGGGATTTCTCGTCACCCTTGCCTGCGGGCTGGTCGGCAACTTTCTGATCTGGCGGCGGATGGCGTTGGTGGGCGATGCCATCAGTCACAGCATTCTGCCGGGATTGGTGGTCGCGTTTATCGCCTTGGCCGCATTGATTCCGGACGGCCTGGACGGGGAACAGAGCGAGGCGTTCCTGGCCCGTTGGAAAACGCCGGCGATGTTTATAGGTGCGGTCCTCGCGGCATTGGTGACGGTGGTGATCATCGAAGTCATCCACCAGCGCACCCGTGTCAAGCAGGACGCGGCGATCGGGATCGCGTTCACAAGTCTGTTCGCAATCGGTGTGCTCCTGATCAACCGCTTCGCGGCGAACGTCGATCTGGATCAGGAATGCGTACTCTATGGTGAACTGGAATATATCCCGCTGGAGGCATCGCTGGAGTTGGCCGGCATCACGCTGGGTCCAATTCCTTTGGTAAGGATGGCGGTGGTCGCCGTCATCGTTGTTTTGCTGATCATCCTGTTTTACAAGGAACTGCTGGTAACCTCTTTCGATCCCAACCTGGCGTTCTCGATCGGGGTGAATCCCGCCGTCGTCCACTACGGGTTGATGGTGACACTCGCCGTCGTGGTGGTGAGCGCGTTCGAATCCGTGGGAGCGATTCTCGTCGTTGGCATGCTTATTCTGCCCGGGGCTACCGCCGCCCTGATTTCGCAACGGCTGAAATCCAGCCTGTGGCTGACCGCGCTGCACGCCGCGCTCAGTGCGGTGTTGGGGGTTCATTTGTCGCTGTGGCTCAACTCGAACAGCGCCGCCGCAATGGTCATTGTGGGCACTGCGCTGTTTGCGCTCGCCTGGGCGGTTCATGCGGTACGCGGAGCGTTGGCCATGCGGGGTGAGGTCACCGCCGGATTTACGGACGAGGCTGACTGAGCAAGGGGAAAAGTGCTTTCAAAGCTGCCGCCCGCGAGAATAGTATCCGGGCTCGTCGCTCAAGCTGGAACGGTTTCACGCGTTCCAATCCAGCAATGGCAAAACCTGTCAGCAAATATCCTGCGCGCGCGGTCAAGCTCGCTGAAGGTGAGGAGTCTTATAGTGGGACTCTGGCAGCTGGCCCCGAGGTGTTGAAGTTTGAGTCTCCGGGCGTGACGCTGGAGTTCACCTACGAGGAACTTCTCCTGAAGGTCACCACCGCCAGGAACAGCCCGGTGGGATTTACCCATCCTGATCATCAGGGATGGAAGCTGACGGCCTACGAACATCGGATCCTGCGTGAGGAAGTCTTTCGTGAGCGACCGGAGTTGCGGCGGCAGGTGGACGATTTCAAGGCCCGAAAGGAAGGCGTGGGGCGCGTCGTGGGGATGTTGTTTTTTGTCTGCGGGCTGGTTGGGCTGGCGGCAGTCATGGGTTGGTACTTTGATCAGACACTGCCCCGGCTGGTGGAACAGCTGGATCCGGTCCATGAAGGGGAGGTCGGCGACCGCCTGAGGCCAATCGTCGGCAGTGGTTACCGGTTGGTTGAGCTACCGCAGTCGCAGGCGGCACTGGAGGCGTTGCTGGCGCGTCTCTTACCCGACGAGCCCAACCTGAGTTCGAAGTTCCCGCTGAAACTGTTCGCCAGCGAAGATCCTGAATTATTTTCCCTCCCCAACGGGGATATCTATGTAGCCACCGGAGTCATCCGGGTTGCCAAGGGCGACGCGGGCCAGGTGGCGGCGCTGTTGGCCCGCGAACTCGTCCATTTGACCCAACGGCACAGTCTGCGTGAGATCATTGCGCAGGCGGGTCCACAACTGTTGCTGGACTCATTGCTGGGCAAGAGTGGGGGAGTGAAAAAAGTGATTGATCGAGACTTTGAAAAAATCGTTGGCTGCAATTATCCGGAATACCTGCAGATAGCCACGGACGAACTCGCCATCGAGATGCTCGCCGCAGCGAATATCGATATCACCAAACTTGAGACAGTGCTCAGCGAGATCTACACTTGGCAATCCTCTCATGGTTGGTCTGAAGACGGCGAGGAGAGAGCAACGAGTACTCACCTGCCCAGCCAGCGACAGATCAGCGCTGCCAACTCGTTCGCCGGTGAGGTGGGCCAAGGAAAGTCCGAGCAGTTGCCCGACCTGACCGTCCCTCCCAACCCCGGGTCCGGGTCGGCTCAACCTGCGGTAAACTTCTGATGGGAACTCTGCGCGTCACATCTGCCAATGCCGAAGGCGAGTTTGTCCTGCAGGAAGGGGCCAACAAAATCGGACGGGGCAGGGACAATCAGATCCGGATCCCACACAAGAGTATTTCGCGGCAGCACTGCATCATCACCGAGGAGGAGGGCAAGCTCCGGATCAGGGATCTGGCTTCTACCTATGGCTGCCACATCAACGAAGACAAGATCGGAAATGGAGTTGCTGAAGAGGGGGACATTATTCGGCTCGGTCGGGTTCGTTTCGTCTATGAAGGCGAGCTCGCCGCAGCGGACGGTGCCGTATCAGGTGATTCCATCGCCGCCCGCCCCCGGCCGAGTCAGACGGATCCGCGTGTAGAGGAGCAAAGCGCCCCGGAAGAGGAATCCGCTGACTCCGCGATTGCGGTCGTCTCCCCGCCGCTGCTCGAAAAACCATGCGAAAAACACCCCTCGGTGTTCATCTCGCTGATCTGTCCCAAGTGTCACCTCCGGTATTGCGAACAATGCGTCAATCGCATCGATGTAGCCGGGCGCGAGAAAAAGTATTGCCCCTACTGCAAAGAGCAGTGCCGGAGCCTGTCGAATCATTTGGACGAGCTTGAGAGGGCCAAAGACCTGGGGAAGCGGAGTTTTTACCAGTCGCTCGGTGAAATTGTAATTTTTCCACTCACCTCGGCCGGGATCTGGCTGCTGCTGTTGGGGACCGTGTTTCACATGATTCTCGATTACGCGGCACAGTATTCAGTGCACGTGTCGATCGTGGCCTCGGGTTACCTCATCGCCTACTTCCAGAAAATCATCTCTGCGACGACGCAGGGAGAGGAGGAATTGCCTGGTTGGCCCGACTTTGCAGAATGGTGGGTTGATCTGCTGCGACCGCTATTGATGTTCCTGTGCGCGGCTGCGGTCGCGTTTTTGCCGGCGATCATTTACGGGCTGATGATCTTGGTCAATGGGACCCCGCTGACGATGTCGGTGATGCTGCCCCTTGCGACCTGGGGGCTGATCTATCTCCCGATGGCGATCCTCTCGGTCACCGTGAAGGATAACTTTCTGGCCGTGCAGCCACGGGCGGTGATTTCGGGGTTTGTGAAGCTTGGCGGGCAGTATATTTTGAGCACGCTCGTTTTGAGCACGATGGTCTTGGCCCGGATCATTCTGGCCAACTACGTTACCGGAGCGATCTCTCTGCCAGTGGTTCCCGAGTTGCTCATCGGCTTGATCACCATTTACTTTGTCGCCGTCGAAATCCGGCTGATCGGCCTGATGTATTTTCTCAACCGCTCCGAGTTCGGCTGGTCGCGGGACTGAGCAAGCCGCGCAACAAATAGGGCGGTCGCGAGCCCGATGAAACTAAGGGTCCCCCTATTTTAAGAAGCGTAAATCTGCGCCAAAGTTTTACTCGTTAACGATTCCGGATTCGCGCAACATCAGACTAGTCTCCATCGGAAACCTCTGCCAGATGGCACTTGCCAGTAGAAATCGACAACTGAACGACCTCCGAAACAGACCGTGGGCCGAAAAACCGAAATCAGCAATCTGCTTGCGAATCTCCCCCGCCTGGGAGTCGGCCTCTCTTACCAAAGTCGAAATTACGACAGCGTCTTCCAACAGCAGTCCAACTTCGACTTTCTGGAAGTGATTGCTGACGACTACCTGCTCGCTACTCCAGACAAGCTCGACGAGTTGGAACGCCTGACTGAGCACTTTACCGTTATTCCCCAGTCATTGAATTTGTCGCTCGGCAGCGCCGAGGGTCTCAATGACGAACATCTCGAGCGAGTATCCGAACTTGTAAAGGCCCTGCGTCCGCCGTGGTGGAGCGAGCAGGTCGGCTATACCCGCGCCGGTGGTATCCATCTTGGTCGCCCGGCCCCACTGCCTTTCACGCGCGAGGCCATTGATGTGTTGGCCAAAAACATGATCACCCTGCGTCGCAAGATCGCGGCACCGCTGATTCTCGAGAATCCGGACTTCGATCTGGAACTTCCCGGCGCGGAGATGAAGGAAGGCGAATGGGTCAACGAGGTGCTCGGCTGGGGTGGCTGCGGCATGTTGTTGGATCTTTCCAGTTTTTACCGCCATGAGGTCAAGCGCGGTGAAGATCCGTTTCGAACCGCCCGCAGATTGCCTATGGATCGTATTGTCCAGGTCAACGTCGGCGAACCCGGAGATGGGACGGATAACGAGGTCTGGAAATTGCTGGAGCAGATTGTCGCTGCGGCTCCCATCCGGGGTATTGTCATCGAACAGGATGAAAAGTTTTCCGCGTTTGAGAATCTGCTCGACCACGTGGCACGGGCGCGCGATCTGGGACGCCAGCACGGACGATGGAATTAGCTGCCAGCCAGAAACTGCAAGCCCGCCTCTACACGGACTCCCTGCTGCGTAAACGTTTTTTTGCGGACCCGGTGACCGTGGGTGCCGGCTTCGGACTTGGCGCGGACGCCGCCCGAGAATTGGCCCAAGTTCCCCAGGAGGCGGTCCGTGAATTTACCCGTGAGCTTCGCCGCAAACGACTGGATCAGGTTTCACGGCTGTTGCCGCTGACCACGAAACTGTTGGGGAAGGATTTTGGCGGCGTGTTCAAGGAGTATCTTTTGAAAGGCCCCGCTCCAGACGACCAGTTGGCCTGGAAGGACGCGCTGCGATTCTCCAAGTTTTTTTCGGTTCACACCGTCAAGCATCCGCTATCCGTGAACTGGGCGGGTGAGCTATTGCGTTACGAGACAGCCAAATTGCACGCCGTCTGGCAAGACACTGCGGTCCAGTTTCTGTTCGTGCGGTGTCGACTGGAAAAATTGATCCGGCTGCTCGGAGAGGGTCACGCCCCGCCGCAGGTGTCACGCTGGCCGTCCCTGATGGTCGTGGTGAAGTCAAGCGGCCCGGCGGGAATTCGGACCTTGTCGATCTAGTCAGGGCCGCTCGTGACCGGCCCGGTTCAGGCCGCCAAGCGAGCCCTTCGCCCGGATGCGCGTGCGAAAAGGGTGATGACATCAGGGATGCTTTGCAGGGGGAGTTCGTGGCAGACCGCGCCCAGACGCACTGCTTCCTTTGGCATCCCGTGAACCACGCAGGTGGCCTCGTTCTGCGCAATCGTCGTGGCCCCGGATTTGTGGAGTTCCAGCATCCCTTCGGCCCCATCGACTCCCATCCCGGTCAGCAGAATTACGAGGCCCTCGCCACCCACGTGGGCGGCGGCAGCCGACTTGAAAAGCACATCCACCGCCGGGCGCTGAAACTGCACCATCGGTCGGTTGTTCAAATGAGCCTGAAAGCCCTTGCCCGCCCGCCGCAGAAGCATGTGGCTGTTGCCGGGTGCCAGCAGGATGCGACCCGGCCGAACCTCGTCCCCGTCCCGCGCCTCGCTCACCTCGGCCGCACACATGCCATCCAGGCGTTTGGCCAGCGACGCGGAGAATCCTTCCTGAATGTGCTGAACGATACAGATGCCGGGAATGCCGGCCGGCAGGGCTGGCAGAATCTGACGAAGCGCCTGGGTGCCGCCGGTGGAAGATCCGATCAGGATTACCTTGTTCCGTGAGGCTCCGCCGCTACCTGGATCGATCGCCGCCGGTCGCCGTGCGGGGTTGGTCCCCACCTGTTCGAGCAACCGGGTCATGTTCACCTGGGCCGCCGCTTTGATCTTTCGGTTCAGTGTCCCGTCAGAAAATGCGGAATGCGAACCGCTGGGCTTGAACAACACTTCGACCGCCCCCCGTTGAAGTGAATCTGCCGCCAACTCGGAACCGGCACCGGTCAGTGAACTCATGATAATCACTGGCAACGGGTGATGCTTCATCAGCAGCGAAAGAAACGAGAGGCCATCCATCCGCGGCATCTCGATGTCCAGAGTGATGACATCCGGCTTCACTGCAAAAATCTGTTCCTTCGCGGCGTAGGGATCTTTGGCTGTGCCCACCACTTGGATCTCCGGATCGGAGGCTAACGATAGGGTGACGAGTTTGCGCACGAGTGCGGAGTCATCAACCACCAGGACTCGAATGGGGCGTGAGCTAGTTGGCATGGGCGAAAGATTGGTTGAAGAGCAGTGTCAGCTTGCCCAACTGCTCCTCGGTCTTGATCATGAACCGCGGGAGACAATCGCCGCGGAGTTTGAGAATCTCCAGTGCCTCGCTGCGCGACTGAAGTGCGAGCGGATGATGGCCGCAACCCTGGCCCATGAAGTGGGCGATCATGTTGCCGAGATAGACATAGGCCGCGGTTTCGCACTGATCGCCGGCGGCGGCAGGATCATGGTGATGCCAGACGCCACCGACCAAGGCTGCTGGGAATTCCCAGCGCTCCAGGAGCCGGCCGCCCACTTCGGCGTGTTGGACACCCAGCAGCTGACGTTCGGTGGCCAACCAGGATTGTTCGGTTCGTTCGAGTGATTCGCTGACGATTTCGTAGTTGGACTCCAGTGCCTGAGAAAGGACTGTTTTGCCGACGTCGTGAAGCAGCGCCGCCGTGAAGACGACCGTGCTGTGTTCGTGTTGGCACTCGTCGGCGATGATCTGGGCCGCGACGGCAGACACAACCGAGTGACGCCAGAGGTCGCCTTCATCGATCGCATAGGCTTTGTGAGATTTGCCAAGCGTGCGGGTGCCGGTGGCGACGGCGACGAGTTCGAGAATTCGCCGGAATCCCAGACGCAGGACGGCTTCCTGAATGTCCCCGATTTTCCGGGAGGAACCCATGGCCGCACTGTTGCAGATCTGGAGGGTTCGCGCGGTGAGGGCCGCGTCAAAGGAGACCAGTTCCACAATGCGTTCGCTGCTCGTATTCGCGTCGCGCAGTTCGACCAGGAGCTGTGCCAACACCTTGGGCGCTGGTGGCAGGTCGCTGATACGGTCAATAAATTGGTCTATTCGGTTGCTCATAATATGATCTCCTCAGTCTGCCCGGAACTCTTGATCCACAGCGTGCCGTCGCCGACGTGCAACGTCACGGTGCGATTGTCTACGCCGCCGGTTTCCTCACCCATCAGCGGGAGTTCTGCTTCGCGGGCGGCCGCGCGCAGAGCGAGATAGTTGCTCTTGCCGATGTTGAAGACGCCGTCGGTGTCGATGATCTGGGCGCCGCCGATGACAAAGATTTCCAGCCGCTCCAAGGCCGCACCCATCTCGCCGGCGAGCTGCAGGAAGGCCGGCCACCCGGTGTCCACAAACATTCCCGGTCGGGTCTGGGCGCGAACGAGATCGATCTGTGAATCAGGGAGCATGACATGCCACAGCCCCCCGACTTTCACGATCGGATCATAGAGCACGACTCCAAGGCAGGATCCCAGGGAGTAGGTCACGAGCACGGCGGCGGGATTGTTGGTGACGACGAGTTCTCCAATCCCGACCAAAACTTTTTCATTTGCCAAGCTGGCGAGGGGAGATCGCATTCTAATTTGTGGTGTGAACTCTCCTCCAGACGGATGCCGATCGGGCGGCGAACGACGTTGTGATCGGGGTATTGGGACTGGCCTTCCACGGTCGATCTTCTAACGGCTGGAATACAGAAGATCTCTCGGGCTTCACAATCTTCTATCGGCGTGTCCGCAGCTCACTTTAGGCGCAATCCATTTCCCGCGCGCTGGACAGAAATTTCCGCCGACGGCTTGGCCGCAGAGTAGCGGAAAGCGGAAGATTTTCGCTGCTCTGTCTATCGAGCGGGTGCCCGTCAGGCTTTTGGTTCCATTCATATTGCCGAGTCCAAGGTGCCCCCGGACAAACTGCGCCTACGAAACGCTTACGAGTTCTGCTACCGGGCCAATCGCGTGCTACACCGCGCCATTCGTGTAGTTCGCGGTCAAATCAACTCTTGGGCAACAGCAGTTCCTCCTACCCGGCGGCGGTCTCTGGTTGAACGCTGCATAGTTTGTCACGGTTTAGCCGTATCTACGCAGACACCGGTGAATTCTTGCCGACTACTGGGTTTCGGGTGGCATTTTTCCGGAACAATTTGCCTCTCTGCGTGCGCGGTAGAGGGAATAATCCTACTGAAACCGAATGAAACGGATATTTCTAACACTTGGCATGCCCGCTGCTTAACTGCCGTCAGACATGATTTCAACTGCCACCCCTGAACTGGAATCCGTAGAGATCGGCACCGAGAACATCGTTCGCATGCCGCACGGATTGTTGGGATTCGAAGAACAGAAAGACTACGTCCTTCTGCAAAATCCGGAAGAAGCGCCCTTCGCCTGGCTTCAGGCGATGAGTCAGCCGACCCTGGCATTCCTCCTCGTACCACCGGACTTCGTGATCGACGACTACTGTCCGGATGTGAGTGATCAGGATACCGATTCGCTCGACCTGGAGGATGCCGGCGACGCGCTCATCTACAACATCGTCACGCTTCAGGAGGACCGGGCGGCCACTGTGAATCTCAAGGCCCCGATCGTTCTCAACCGCTTCAGCCTCGAGGGCAAACAGGTGGTGCCGGAGAACGCGGCTGAGTTTTCAATCCATCACCCGCTGCCTGTCGGCGATAACCTCTAAATTACTGCAAGGATGCTCGTACTCTCACGGAAGAAGGAAGAAAGCATCATCATCGATGGCAAGATCGAGGTGAAAATCATTCGCGTGGACGGCGACACCGTCAAAGTGGGCATACAGGCTCCGGCCGATGTGCCGATTCATCGTCGCGAAATTTACCAACAGATTCAGGAATCCAACCGGGAATCGGTCGTGGCCGATCGATCCCGGATTCCGAAACTCCTCCCGCACAAAAACGAAGCCGTGCCGGCGGAATCAGCATGAACACGAGACCAAATACCGAAAACAAGTCCACCGACAAGAAAGGCATACCAGTATGGTAATCAACACAAACGTAGCCGCGACCAGATCGGCAAATAATCTTCAGGCCAGTCAAAGCGCGCTCAGCAAATCGCTGGCGCGTCTCAGCTCGGGCAAGAAGATCATCGACCCCTCGGATGACGCCGCCGGAATGGCAGTCGCCGCGCGTATGACCGCCAAGGTCAGCCGCATCGACGCTGCCAAAAGTAACCTCGGCAACGCGATGTCCTTCAATCAGACTCAGGACGGGTTCCTCTCAAAAGTCGGCAAAGCGCTCGACCGGATGAGTGAACTTTCGGTCCTCGCACGGGACGAAACGAAAACTGACTCCGATCGGACGCTCTATAACAACGAGTTCCAGGAACTGTCTTCCTTCGTCACCGCCACCTCCAGCAAGGACTTCAACGGCGTCAGTCTGTTCTCCACGAACAACCTGGCGGTCAGTACCGACGGGGAAGGGAATTCCTTCACCATGAACGGAATCAACCTGGGCAGCTCCACCTACACCACGGCGACCGGATCGGACATCAGCACGACGACCGCCGCCGCGACCGCTCTGACCAGCGTCAAGGCCGCCATCACGCAGATGGCCTCCGATCGGGCCGCCATTGGCTCCTATCAGTCACGCATCAACTCCGTCACTGAACAGCTGACGGTCAGCAAAGAAAACCTGCAGGCCGCGACCTCCCGGATTGAGGACGTGGACGTGGCTGCTGAATCGACCGAGTTCGCCCGGGCCAATATTCTGGTGCAATCCGGAACCGCCATGTTGGCGCAGGCAAATCAGCTGCCGCAAAGTGTTTTGCGGCTGCTCAATTAAAGACACTTCGGACGCGATCCTGCCTGCCGGCAAGCGTCCGATTGCATCCCCACCATCCCCGCGGCGCGCCGTTTATGGCGCGTTGCGGGCAACCCGCACCCGGCCTCCACCCCCTTGCGCCTAATGCAAACATCGTCCCCTGAAACCGCGCGGAAGCTGACTGCGACCAAGCAACACTTTCTCACCCGGCACACTCGCAACAGTGCGCCCGAATTTCTCGTCTCAGCCTTCGAACATTTTCTAAATCGGGGAATAGACGAAGCGGGCTACAACCATTGGCTGACCGAGCTCTATCGTGGCGTATCACGCTCGGTGGTGCTCGATGCATTTACTGGCTCCGAGGAATTTGTCCGACTTTGTCAGGGCGGATTTGAGCCCGCCAAACTCGATCCCCCGGCCCCGGTGGCACCCTTGCCCGCGCGTGAAACGCTCGAACAGTATCAGGACATCTGGGTGCGTGGCCGGTGCCAACAACGCGGCATCCGCGAGTGCGCCGATCGTTACAAGTTGCTGCACTCCTTTTGCTCACGATTTGAACGGCCCTTCACCGTTCTCGATATCGGCAGCAATCTTGGTTACTTCTCGCTGCGTCTCGCCGAGGATTTTAATTGCACGGTCGTCTCCTGCGAAGGCATTTACGGCGATTGGATCCGGGAGATCTACGAGGCCAATCGCAATCCCCGCACCATCCTCCTGAAAAAAGTGTTCAGCGTGGCTGACCTTCGGGCGCTGGCGCAGGTGGAACACTTCGATGTGGTGATGGCGCTCAGTGTGATTCACCACTTCGATGAGCCCTTCGATGAATCGCTCGAGACCCTGCGATCACTTGGTGATCATGTGCTCATCGAACTTCCCAATGAAGACAACGCCTGCGGCCAGGATATCGTCCGGGACGCGAAAACCGTGGAACTGCCTCCGGAAGCGTTCCTGCTGGGTCACGGCAAGAGTCATCTTGATGGCGGTACGCGGCCGCTCTACTCCCTGTCCCGGCCGAAGACCACGATCGAGAAGTCGTATCTGGGAACTCCACGCACGGATCTGGCATTGACCATCAGCGCCGATGATCAGAGCAAGACGGTCAGCTTTCACAACAAACCCGAAAACCGCGAATGGCTGCCGGGCATCAATCTTCAGACCTTCCTGTGGTTCAATGGTGTCTGGCCTTCGCCGGCGCACATCGCCCGGCGCATTCACGAAAAGGGTTCACGCCTCGAAGGCCATCGGGACATTCAGCCTTGGAACGTCGTGATGCAGGGTCAGGACCTGCAGTTCATTGACGCGGACGATCCGAACCATGCCTTCAACTATTCTGACGCCGACTACCTCGATCGGCTGATTCGTCTGCTGCTCGCGAGCGACGACGCCTCGCGACTTGGTGAGCAGACAACCGGAGTCTGTCATGCATCCGACCCGTTGGATGTGGCCGAGGTGCTGGCCAGGCACGAAATTGCCATGCCCGTCCGCTGGGCGGGTCCGATCTTCAATCCCAGCGGTTATGCGAGTGAGGCGATCAATTTCCTGCTGCCCCTCGCTGATCGGCTTGAACTCGGCCTGTTGCATCACAACAACATTTACTCCGAAAAATTCGTCGCGGGCTTGGACGCTGCGGATCGCGAATCGCTCTTTCGCATGCGAGACCGGTTCGACTCCGTTCGGGGCGGTATCACCATCTCACACAATCCCGGCAACGGACTCATTCGCCTGGATGATGCTGACTACTGCATCGGTCGAACCATGTTCGAGACCGATCGAATCCCCGCTGATTGGGTGACAAACTGCAATCAGATGGACGAAGTCTGGGTGCCGAGCCAGTTCAATGCCGAGACCTTCGCCGCCTGTGGCGTGGAACGCGACAAACTCGTCGTCATGCCGGGAGCGGTGGATACAAACTGTTTCGATCCGGATAAGCACGAACCGTTGCCGTTGCAGAATCGTGCCGGCTTTAATTTCCTCGCCATCTTCGAGTGGTCGAGCCGCAAGGCATGGGATGTTCTGTTGGCCGCCTATCTCCGCGAGTTCTCGGCCTCGGATGATGTCTGCCTCCACCTGCGCACCTATCAGTTTGGCAAGCCCGACGGAGATCCCTCCGAAGCCCTTTGGCGTGAGATTCGCGAGTTTGCCGCCACCCTTGATCTGGGCGACAAGGAATGGCCGCGCATCGAATTGCTCACCGATCAGGTTGCCAGCCAAGATCTGCCCCGCCTCTATAAGGCCGCCGATTGTCTGGTGGGGACCAGTCGCGGCGAAGGCTGGGGACGTCCGCAGCACGAGGCCATGAGCATGGGCCTGCCGGTCATCGCGACCAATTGGAGTGGCAATACCGAATTCATGACCCCGGACACCGCGCGCCTCATCGACTTCGAACTTGAGGAGGCCGTCGGTCTCGAACCTGAACTCTGGCACTACCGCAAACATCGCTGGGCAAACCCGTCTGAGACTCAGCTCCGTGAAGCAATGCGTCAGCTTAAGTCTGATCCCGCTGAAGCCAACGCGCTCGGCCAACGCGCCCGCGCGCACATTGTCAGAAACTTCAGCCGCGAAGCAGTCGCTGACAAAGTCATCGCACGGCTCGCCGCAATCGAGCGGCGACTTCAGACACCCGATCTTGCTCCGATTCCTACCATTGCCCCGCGTGCCGCCGCCGCCGCAAGTTCAAAGAGTGCGGATGCATTGAATCTCTCCTGGGAAGGTTCGTTTCTCGATTTCGGCAGTCTTTCCCATGTGAACCGCGAACTGACCCGCGCACTCAGCAAGCATTCCGACATCAAACTGAACCGCATTGGCAAGAATGCGCTGCCGCCCAATGCGGATGCCCAGATGCGCGATATCGCGCGTCGGCTGAAGGCGCACCCCAAAAACAATACCCAGGTCACCGTGCGACACAATTGGCCACCCGACTGGTCCGCGCCGGCCGGCGAACTTCGGATTCACTGTCAGCCCTGGGAGTACGGAATTCTGCCTTCCGATTGGGTGGAGCAAATTCAAAACGTCGACGAGGTCTGGGCTTACACCCATCACGTTCGTCGGGCGTACATCGATTCCGGAATCGAACCGGAGAAGGTGAAGGTCGTGCCCCTCGGATTCGATCCGGATCGGTTTCACCCGCACGCGGAACCGTTGGAACTTGCGACTCGCAAGACCTTTAAGTTTCTGTTCGTCGGCGGGACCATTCACCGCAAGGGAATCGATCTGCTGCTCCGGGCGTATCTCGAATCCTTCGATATCGAGGACGACGTCTGTCTCGTGATCAAGGATTTCGGCAGCGGAAATGTCTACCGCGGCCAGACCGCGGAGGAACAGATTCGCGCCGCCCAGACCCAAACCAATGCTCCGGAAATCCTCTACCTCGATGCGGAGATGTCGGGCGACGAAATTCCCGGACTTTACACCGCCTGCGATTGTCTGGTGCATCCCTATCGCGGAGAAGGTTTTGGGCTGCCGGTCCTGGAGGCCATGGCCTGCGGACTTCCCGCCATTGTGACCGGCGGCGGAGCCACCGATGACTTCGCCGGCGATGACCATGCCTGGCGCATTCCGTCCCGCCGTGTGCGGCTCGGCAGTCGGGTCGGCGAGATCGCGCTGAACGGCAAGGGTTGGCTGCTTGAACCCTGTGCCAACACGCTGAAGCAGAAAATTTGCGAAGTGTATTCCCAACCAGAAGAGGCGCGGACAAAAGGTCGTGCCGCCAGCGAATACGCGCATCGGGACTGGACCTGGGAACGCGCTGCGGAAACTGCCGCACTCCGGATTCGCGAGGCATGGAAAACCAAGCAGGCCGCCGCCGAAGAGCGGCGCCGCCAGCGCGGTCGCTCCGCAAATATCCAGCTTCCCACCGTTGCGTGCCTGGGTTACCTCGGTGATGCGCAAACTCAACTCGACTCGGGCAATACACTTCAGGCTTGGAGTAATACGCTCGCGGCCATGGCTCAGCGGCCCTTCCATCCCGAAGGTTGGCTGACCCTGGCTCGCATCGCCCGGGAAGCCGGCGACGTCAGCACCGCCAAGCGCTGTGCCGGTGCGGCGGAACTGCTCGCCCCCGGTCTGCATCCCGCCCGCAAATTCTCCAAATCCCTCCGCAAGCAAAAGGGCTCGAAAAAGATTGATTGGCCCGCAATTCCGGATGTTTTGCTCCCCGGATCACATCCGCGCCTCAGCGTGATATTGATTGCCCGCAACGAGGAACAGTTCCTCGGTCAATGCCTCACCTCCGTGTCCGACATCGCGGACCAGATCGTGGTTGTTGATACCGGTTCCACCGACAACACCATTGCGATCGCCCGGGAACATGGAGCGGAGGTTCACGAGTTCAAGTGGAACGATGACTTCAGTGCCGCCCGCAACGAATCGCTGCTTCACGCCCGCGGCGATTGGGTTCTCTTCATCGACGCGGACGAGGAACTGCTCGCGGAAGGAAAGGCCGGCCTTCGAGAGGCAATGAGCCAGGCAGATACACTCGCCTGGCGGCTGCCGATTGTTGATGTCGATCGCGAGCACCTTGGGCACAGCTACGTCCCGCGACTGTTCCGAAACGCTCCGGGACTCTTCTTCGTGGGGCGAATCCACGAACAGGTTTCCAGCAGTGTGGAAGCCCGTCGCGCCGACTGGGGGCTGGAGAATCGCATCGGCACGGCGACGCTCCGCCATCACGGCTATCAGGAGGAAGTGATCCGGGATCGCCGGAAAACCGCCCGCAACATCAGCCTGCTCGAACGCGCCGTGGAGGAGTTCCCCAATGACGCGAATCTGCTGATGAATCTCGGTCTGGAACTGGCCCGGGCTGGTCAACTCGGCGCGGCGCTGGACCAGTATGCCGACGCCTTCACCGCCTTCTGTCACCAACCCGCCGCCGCCCGCACGCCGGAATTGCGTGAAGCGTTGCTCACCCAATTCGCCACCCAGCTGCTCGCGGTCGAACGCTTCAGGGAAGTCGTCACCATTTTCGATTCGCCGGTTGCCCGGGCCGCGGCTCTGACCGCGTCCCACGAGTTCCTCTTTGGCTTGGCCCTGATGAATCTCAAGCGGCACCGCGATGCCGCCAAACATTTCCGCGTCTGCCTGGATAAACGAAGTGAACCGACGCTCACACCCGCCAACGAACATGTGGTCAAGGGTGGGCCGGATCACTGCCTGGCGCTCTGTCTCGGTCACTTGCAGGATACTGAAGCCGCTAACTGTTTTGAGCGCGCGTTGGAGCAGGATGGCGCGTCTATTCCACTCCGCGTCGATTACGCGCGTTACCTCGCCAAGGCGGGGAATTCCGTTCGCGCAATCGAACTGTTGCATCCGGTGATCGGGAACGAACGCCGACATCTTCCGGTGTGGCATGCGGGTGCTGAGATCGCCAACAACCAGGCCGAATTGTTGGGATTTGCCACCGACTGGACCACCGAGGCAATCAAACATTTTCCGGCCGACCCGCGCATTCAGGGCCAGCGTGCCGAAGCCCTGTTGCTGGCGGGTGAGTGCGAAGCCGCGCTGCCTCTCTGGGAAACTCAATTGGTCCGCGGCGGCGCAAACGCGGCGGCGGCGATGTTGCTCTGTCGCCTGGTGATGGGCGAATCCATCAGCTGCCCGCCGGCGGCCGAAAGCGCCGTCTCCAACGCGTTCATCCAATGGTATCGCCGATTGATCACCAGCGATTCGCAGACCACGGTCACGCACGTGAACAAGTGTCTCGTGACCCTCGCCGGCGCACTCCCCTCGGCCTCCCGCGTCATTCAGGCAGCAATGAGCGAAGCCGCCGTTTCATGACCGCCCGACTGCAGCGATTCGTCCGACTTTCCAGAGACGCGGTGATGCAATACCGCTCAAGCTATCGCCGCTTCGGTCGATAGTAGAACTGGCCGGAATTGAGAACATACCCGACGCAGGACGCGGCGGGTCGGCCAGAACGCCATGACGACGGAAGCTTATCAGGTCCTCTTAATCGAGGATAACCCGCTGGATGCGGCCCAGATTTCAGATCTGCTGGCGGACAGCAAATTCAAGGTTCAGCACGAACTGACCCTCGCCGACGGTCTTTGGGCCTATCAGAAGTTCGGTCAGGACGTCATTCTCCTCGGTGGCACGCTGCCGGAGGTGCTCAATCTGGAAACGCTCGCGATCATTCGCGACACCTGTCCCGCAGTTCCCATTGTCATGCTGACCGGTGGCGGCAGTTGGGACGTCGTCGCGGAAACGATCGCCGTGGGAACCCAGGGCACACTTGTCAAAGGGCAATTTGATGCCGCCA
The DNA here is from genome assembly GCA_047608975.1 of Limisphaerales bacterium. Lineage (GTDB taxonomy): Bacteria > Verrucomicrobiota > Verrucomicrobiia > Limisphaerales > JAYPXF01. The sequence goes on from JBLFYM010000027.1 coordinate 29,386, forward strand.
TGTTGAAGGAGTCTCTGCGCGGTGCGATCCGGGCCTGTCCCCCGATGCTTGGCGACAATTTACAGAATCGGTTGGTCACCGAACTGAACCTCCAAGTGCAATCTTGGAAGATTCGCGGCCAGCAGTTGCGTGGCCAGATACGTCGGGTTCGTGACAAGAAACCCGCGGCGATCGGAGTAACTCTCACCGCTATTCCCACGGAATCGGCCAGCCATCGCTCCCCTCAATCTCGCCTGTCTCATGAATCCTGCTGGCCAAATCCAAGCCTGCCGACGTCGCCGCTTAAGCACTGGGCCCCGCGCGCCGATGGGAAAATAGCCGGAGGATGCTCCGACGAGGCGGACCAAGCCCACCACCAACTCATGCCATGACTACTGACCGCTATCATGTTCTGCTCATCGAGGACAATCTCCTCGATGCCGCGCCGATCCGGGTTTTCCTCCACGATGGGGAATTCACGATTCAGCATGCCATCACGCTGGCGGATGGGCTGCGTGCCTACCATGAGAAACATCACGATGTCATTCTGCTCGACCGTTCGCTGCCAGACAGTGACGGCTCGAATACGCTGAAGACCGTTCGTCGTGAATGTGCCGATGTGCCGGTGGTCATGTTGACCGGTGCCGAGGGAGTGGAGATCGGCGTCGAAGCCGTGAATCTGGGCGCTCAGGATTTTCTTCCAAAAGGGCAGTTTGATGCGGGTAGCCTCAAACGTTCGCTCCGTTACGCGATTGAACGCCACGCCTCCCAACGCCGCCTGGAAGACCAGGCAATGCTGCTGGATTCGGCATCTGATGCCATCATGGTCACCGATCTGAGTCACCGGATTCAGTATTGGAACCAGCGGGCGGCACAGCTCTACGGATGGAGCGGGGATCATGCAAAACAGGCCCGTACGATCGACCTGTTCGAACCTGATTCGGCGCAGCTGAACAGTGCCACCAATTCAGTGCTCTTGAACGGCGGGTGGAGCGGTGAGGTGGTGCATCGCAATCGCGAAGGCCAGCCCCTGATCTTTCAGAGCCGCCGCACGCTGCTGAAGAATACGGACGGCCAGGGCCGAGCCATCCTCGTAATCAATACGGATGTGACCGAGAAGCGCGCGATTGAACAGACGGTGGAACGATCGCAACGCCTGGAGACCATCGGTGCCCTGGCGGCCGGAGTGGCGCACGATTTCAACAACGTGCTCGCCCCGATCCTGATGGGCATCCAGCTGCTGCGTCCGGCCTGTTCCAATCCCCGGCAGCGCAAGATGCTGGACAAGATGAAGGCCAGCGCCGAACGCGGCACGCGCTCGGTGAAGGATCTGATGTCCTTCTCCCGTCCGCGGGAAGGGGAACCCGTGTTGGTTGATTCGGAGGAAGTAATCCGCAAGATTGCCCGTCTCTGCGAAGGTGCATTTCCCCGGGCGGTCGATGTGAAATGCGAGCCCTCCGAGTGCGCGGGGCCTGTCCTTGCAGATCCCGCGCAACTGGAACACGCGCTGATGAATCTTTGCCTCAATGCGCAGGACGCGTTGCCCGACGGTGGCGAGCTGATGCTGCGGACCGAAAGCATTGACGTGCCCGATCACTATCAACCGACGCAACTCGAGTCGGCCGGGGGGTGTTACTCAGCGTTTATCATCACCGACAACGGGCGGGGAATTGAGATGGAGAATCTGCCCCAGATCTTTCAACCCTATTTCACCACGAAGCCACCCGGCAAAGGATCCGGCAACGGATTGAACGCGGTGCTCGGCGTAGTGAAGCGCATCAACGGTTTCATTGATGTGGTAAGCATGGCCGGCAGCGGCACCACCATCAGTGTCTGTGTCCCGGCGGCGGAACGTCAGGTTGAAGTCTTTCCCAAGCCCGTCAGTAAACCCGAACCGGCCCCGGCCGTCGCCTGGGATTGAACGCCATGACCGACAGCTCAACAATGACAAAAAAACGACCTGATACATCAGGAGGCGCGAGGCAGTTTTCACTGCCGGTGGAGTTCATCGGACGGGCGGATGTGTTGCCGGAGTTGACCAGTTTGCTGGAGGAACTGGTCACGAACCTGAACACCTATTCGCGAGCAGGCACCGCTGAAAAACTGCGCGAGCTGCTCTCGCTCGCGGGCGGGCACGATCGTGGTTCGTCAGGAAAGCTGATCCAGACTGAGCCCGAACCCGTGGATGCGGTATCGGTGTTGGCGAGTGAACTGCAAGCCAAGCATGAGCAGGCGCAATGCGTGACACCAACGCGGGACGCCGGCAGTGGTTCAATCACCATTCCGGCGCGCGTTCTCGCGGCCGACGACAACGAGCAAAGTCGCGATCTTTTGGCCATGACGCTGGAAGCAGAGGGGCATACCGTCACCACCGCTGCGGACGGACTGGAGGCGTGGGAGATTCTCGGCCGAGAGACCTTTGATTTGGTGTTGCTCGATATCGAGATGCCGCGAATGAGTGGGTTGGATGTGCTGAAGCAGATGCGGCAGGACCCGCGTCTCAAGCATCTGCCAGTGATCGTCATTTCCGGAATGGATGAAGAGGACAGTGTGGTGACCTGCATCGGGATGGGTGCCGAAGATCATCTCCCAAAACCCTTCAACCATGCCCTGCTCAAGGCCCGCATCAACGCGAGTCTTGAAAAGAAGCAGCTCCGGGATGCCGAACGTCTGCACCTTGATCAGATCCGTCACGAACAGGAGATCTCCGAGGCGTTGCTGCTCAATGTCCTGCCGCGCCAGATCGCGACCCGACTCAAGCAGGGTGAGAGTCCCATCGCGGATCAGTTTCCCGAGGCCACCGTGCTCTTCGCCGATCTCGTCGGCTTCACCCAGCTTTCATCCAAGATGCCGCCCGCCGAACTGGTCGACATGTTGAACCTGATCTTTACGGACTTCGACTACATCGCTGAAAAATACGGGGTGGAAAAAATCAAGACCATCGGCGACGCCTACATGGTGGTCGGTGGTCTGCCAGTGCCCTGTGAAGGGCATGCGGTGGCGGTCACGAATATGGCGATCGACATGCAGGAAGTCATCGCCCGCAAGGCGGCAACCAGCGCGCCGGGTTTGAACATCCGGATCGGTATCAACACCGGTCCGGTCGTCGCGGGAGTCATCGGCCGAAACAAGTTCATCTACGACCTGTGGGGGGATGCGGTGAACATCGCCAGCCGAATGGAATCCCATGGCGAACCCGGTGCGATCCAGGTATCGGAATCCACCGCGGCATTGTTGGAAGGCCAGTTCGAGCTTGAAGCGCGGGGAGTCATCGAGATCAAGGGCAAAGGCAAGATGAACACCTACCTGATTCGCGGTGCCACCCGGCAGTGAGCGCCCCGGCCGGATTATCCTGCTTTGCTTTTAGTCACTTGGGATCGTTCACCGTTGCCGGTGCAATTCCGAGAGTCTGGTGGGCTTCCGTCAGCATGCGCTCGGTGGTTTCCCAGTTTACGCAGGCGTCAGTGATCGAGACTCCGTAATTCAGATCAGCCAGCTGGCCGGTCATTTTTTGATTTCCCTCGTGAAGATGGCTTTCGACCATCATGCCGATCAGGGACTTGGTGCCGGCGGCGCGTTGGGCAATCACGTCGCGCCAGACGTTTTCTTGTCGGGCGTGATCCTTCTCCGAATTGGCGTGGCTGCAATCGACCATCATCACCGGGCGCAGATCGCTCTGGGAAAGTTTCTCCTCCGCATCCGCGATGCTCTGCTCACCGTAGTTGGTCGTGCCGCGTCCTCCGCGCAAGACGACATGTCCATCGGGATTGCCACTGGTGCGGATGACGCTGGTGACGCCTTCCTGATCGATGCCCAGAAAATGATGTTCGCTGCGCGCAGATTGCATGGCGTCGAGCGCGATCTGGAGTCCGCCGTCGGTTCCATTTTTGAACCCGACCGGCATCGAAAGTCCGCTGGCCATCTGGCGATGGGTTTGGGACTCGGTGGTTCGGGCACCGATCGCCGTCCAACTCACGAGATCCGCGATGTACTGCGGGGTGATCGGATCGAGCATTTCCGTCGCCGTTGGGAGGCCCATCCCGTTGATGTCGAGCAACAGCTTGCGCGCAATCTTCAGGCCTTCCTCGATGTCATAACTGTCATCCAGGTGCGGGTCAGAGATCAGTCCCTTCCAGCCAACGGTGGTGCGCGGCTTTTCGAAATAGACGCGCATGATGATGAACATCCGGTCTTCCAGTTCTACGCGCAGGCGATTCAGGCGCTCGGCGTATTCGAGCGCGGCCTTGGGATCGTGAATGGAACACGGCCCGACCACTACGAGGAGACGTTGGTCTTCGCCAGAAAGGATTCGGGTGACCACTTCGCGGCCGTTCAGCACGGTTGCATCGTGAGCCGCCGTGCTGGGAAGTGCTTCCTTCAGACGCCGAGGCGAGATGAGGGCACGCGATTCGACGACATGCAGGTTGCTGGTTTTTTCCACGGTGGATTCCTCAGCAGGCTGGCTGTCTTGCATAACTTGGGTAGCGTCGCTCATGTTCGTTTTCAATGCTTTCTATCGGTAAATGATGGCTGTTTGGCCATAAACCGAAGTAGCTCAGGGCAAAAGAGCGCATAGGGTTGGGAAAAACCGCTTCCGCGTCAATCCTTGACGAGAACCCCTGCTTGCCACACTTTCGCCCGCCTTCTGGTGAGCGACGTTGCCGCCAATTCAAATCCTGAAGCCGTTCCGGTGATCGACACCTGGTTGGATCATTTGGAGCCGGGCAGCGCTTTGTCTTTTCACGGTGTGTGTAGCTCTGCGCAGCCCTATCTGGTCGCCCGGATCGCTGAACGCGCCAAATCGCGGCCCGTCGTTGTCATTACTCCAAACCTCAAGGCGCAGGAGGGATTCCAGCAGGATCTGGAGACCTGGATGAATCCGTCGCCCAAGGGCAAATCTGGCAAATCCGGAAAGTCAAAGAAGGGCGACCCGGCCCGGAAGTCCGCACACTTCTTCCCGGCCTGGGAAGTTCTGCCCCACGAAAATAAACTTCCGCACGCTGACGTCATCAGCGAACGACTGGAGACACTCGAGGCGTTGCAGCAGGCGACTTCGAAGTCCGCGCCCGTCGTCGTGGCCTCCGTCGAGGCGGTGGTGCAGCACACCTTCAAACCGGACCATCTGCTGACCCGCAGTCGAGTCCTGAAAAAGGGCGACACGGTCGAACCGCTCGATCTCGTCGAGTGGTTGGAGGACCAGGGATATGATTCCGAGGTTCAGGTAAACCAGAAAAGTGAACTCGCGATGCGGGGCGGAATCATCGACGTGTTCCCGCCGACCAGTGCCTGGCCGGTGCGATTGGAGTTCTTCGGTGATGAGCTGGAATCATTACGCCTGTTTGATCCGGTTTCGCAGGTTTCCCGAGAAGAGATCGATTCGGTCACGCTCTCCCCGGCGGGCGAGCTCGGTCTGCTTAAGCGCATGCTTGAAGCCGATGCCGACGCAGCGCTCGGCTCGATTCTGGATTTCCTGCCGGCGGACGCGATCATCGTGTTCGCAGATCCGGACGCGGTCGATGAGCACGCGAGCAGTTACGAGGAGCAGGTCCCGGAGGGCGATCCGCTTCACATGGGCTACGATATTTTCCGGCACGCCATCGAAGACAGGGGGATCGTTTCCATCGAACTTCGCGAGGAATCCGTCGATGACAACGAAGGCCATTTTCTCTCCTTGGACGCATTCCGGCCGGTGGGGGAACGGGCGCTGGATCCGCAAATCGCCGAGGCCCAACGTCGTGAGTTCTTCGCCCAGATCCATCGCTGGTTGCGGCAGGGATTGGAGGTCCAGATTTTCTGCAACAACGACGGCGAGCGCCAACGGTTTGAGGAGATCTGGGAGGAGATGGAATTCAAGGGCCGCAAGCTGAAACCGAAGGCGTGCATTGGCGCCCTTGGCCGAGGATTCCTGTTCACTGCGGGGAACCTGGTCGTCGTCACCGATGCGGAAATCTTTGGCCGCTACAAAGTGCAGCGTGCCCGTCGTCTCAAATCGCGTCACGCGGTGGCAACTCGTTCGGCTCTCGATATTGATTTCACCAATCTGGAAGACGGCGATCTGGTGGTTCATCTGGAGCACGGAATCGGTCGCTACTGTGGTCTGGTCGCACTGGCAGTCCCTCGCCGCAAAGGTGATAAGGGCAAAGAAAGCGAACCACAGACGCAGGAATGTCTGGTGCTCGAATACGCGGCCAGAGATTCCGATCAGGCTCGTCCCAAACTCTACGTTCCCGTCACCGAATCACACATCATCAGCAAGTACGTGGGTGTTGGCAAAGTTCGGCCACCATTGAGCGTGCTGGGCGGTTCACGCTGGGGCAAAGCCAAGGAACAGGCGGAGCGCGCCGTGCGCGACCTCGCCTCAGACCTGCTCTCCCTCCAGGCCAAGCGCGATGCGGAAGAGGGCCATGCCTTTGGTGAAGACACGCCTTGGCAACGTGAGTTCGAAGGTGCGTTTCTGTTTGAGGAAACACCGGATCAGCTCACCGCCATCGAGGCGGCAAAATCGGATCTCGAAAAACCCAAACCCATGGATCGATTGGTCTGTGGCGACGTCGGCTTTGGAAAGACGGAGGTGGCGATTCGCTCCGCGTTCAAGGCGGTCATGGCGGGCAAGCAGGTCGCGTTGCTCGTGCCCACGACCGTGCTCGCACAACAGCACTTCAACACCTTGGTCGATCGGATGGCGGACTATCCGTTCCGGATCGAACTGCTCTCGCGTTTTCGAACCAAGAAACAGCAGAAGCAGGTGATCGGTGATCTGGCGAACGGCGCGGTGGACATTGTCGTAGGCACGCACCGATTGGTGCAGAACGACGTGGAGTTCAAGGACCTCGGGCTGGTGGTGATTGATGAAGAACAACGCTTCGGGGTCATGCACAAGGAGAAGTTCAAGCAACTGCGTTCCCATGTGGATGTGCTGACGCTCAGTGCCACACCCATTCCGCGGACTCTTTATCTGGCCCTGACCGGTGCGCGTGATATGAGCACGATCCAGACGCCGCCGCAGGATCGCCTTCCCGTTTCAACCATCGTTTGTGAGTACGACGAACGCGTGATCAAGACCGCCATTCAGCGGGAGCGCAATCGCGGTGGACAGGTATTCTTTCTCCACAACCGCGTAACCACCATTGAACACATGCGCGGCCGACTCCAGGAGATCGTCCCGGATGCCACCGTGCTCGTCGGGCACGGACAGATGAACGCCGACGAACTGGAGCAGGTCATGACCAAGTTCGTGAACGGTGAAGCGGATGTGCTGCTCTCCACCACGATCATTGAGAGCGGACTCGATATCCCGAACGCGAACACGATCATCATCGATCGCGCCGACCGCTTCGGCCTGAGTCAGCTCTACCAATTGCGCGGCCGGGTGGGCCGCTACAAGAACCAGGCCTACGCCTACCTGCTGTTGCCACGCCACGCCAGATTGCTGACCGATGTGCGCAAACGAATGAGCGCGATCAAGCAGTATGCCCAGCTCGGCAGCGGCTTCAAGATTGCCATGCGTGACCTCGAGATTCGCGGCGCGGGGAATCTGCTTGGCGCACAGCAAAGCGGACACATCACCGCCGTGGGGTTCGATCTCTACTGCCAGTTGCTGAAACAAAGCGTGAGCGCGTTGAAAGGGGAGAAGGTCAAGCCACGCGTCAGCACCCACGTCAGTTTCGATTTTCTGGCCATCGGTTTCGAGGGTATGCCCGCGCCGGATGATTCTGTCAAACTCGATACCGCCACGGCGAATCTTCCACTCAACTACGTCGGCGAACCCGAACAACGCGTGCAGATCTATCGCCGTATAGCCCAGTCCACCGAACGGGCCGAGATCATCGGTCTGGAAAAAGAGCTACGCGATCGCTTCGGCCCGCTGCCCAAACCCGTTGAACTGCTGTTCCTTGCCGCCGAGGTCAAACTCATTGCCAACTCCCGCGCCGTCACAGTGCTGGAAACCAAGGTGGAGAAACTGATGATCACCCGGCACGGCGACTATCTCCAACTCGGTGGCAAATTCCCGCGATTGGCGAAGAAGAGCCCGCACGCGAAGCTCAAGGAGATCAAACGCCTGCTGATGTCACTGTGAACATCCTCCGGCCAAAACTGTCACTTGGTCGTATAAAACCGCCGACCGTTCAGCGTTTTTGGTACCTTGCCTTTTGGCACTTTCCATTTCTCGCCATTCAGTCGGAATGAATGGTCGCCGGTGAAGAAATTGACCGCGCCTGACAGATGCCCCCAATAACGATCGAACCCAAAATCGGTCGGCTGTTGGGTCAGATGCCATTTGCCGGACATGGCGGTGAAATAGCCGGCTCCTCCGAGCGCTTTCGCAAACGAGTGCGTTCATCCTTTGTATTCGACCGGGCCGTCTTATTCAATTCCGATCGCGTTCGGCTTGTTGGTCACACCGAAAAGATGAAACTTATTTCCAATAAATCGGGAGGAGTGGTATCAGTAATCTGCGGTAGAGAATTAGTGTTGGATCGGGTTTTCTTGGGAACGACAGTAGCTACAATAGAAGGCGTCACCTTTGTGAGAATTTTAGTCATCATCCTTTTGTGCCTGGTGGGCACAGCCAATTCGAACGCGGGCGTGCGTGAGTTTCGGTTCACGGAACCTCAGGCGCGAACCTATCAGTTGCTGGTGCCGGATATCACGCAGGCGAACCCCGCCCCCAGATCGCTGCAGGTGGTTGCGGAAACGGGTCCACGCAATCTGGAGTTCACTGACCGGGTGATCCTGCAAATCCTTCCCAATACCCGTTTGGAGGACATCCTTGGAGAGAGTCCCCTGGAACAGAGTCGAGTCTTTGCAACGCGAACCTACATCCTGCAGGCACCTGACGCCGTGGTTGCTGCCGAGGAAGCGGCACGCCTGGCGCGACATCCGGAAGTGACGATCGGTTGCCCGGTACGAAAGTTCGAACGTCAGACCGAAAGCCAGTACGCGGCCGTGCCGAACGATCCGCAGTTTTCGGGCCAGTGGAATCTCGAGGATCGGAACGCGAATGGCACGCCGGCCCGCGTCTCATTGAACGTCCGGGAAGCCTGGCCGATATCCCGGGGCGAGGGAATCGTTGTGGGCGTCGGCGACGATGGGGTTGAGTTGGCGCATCCGGATCTTTTTCCAGCGGCCTTGGGCCAGCCACATCGTAATTTTGAACAGGGCACGACCAACGGAAACCATCTTTCCTCGGGCGAGAGTCATGGAACGACGGTGGCCGGATTGGCAGTTGCCCGCGGAGGTAACGGAGTTGGGATGGCCGGAGTCGCCCCGCAGGCGGGGCTGGCAGCCTGGAAGATGATCAACGCCACGTCAGAGGGGGCCGCCGATGTCTTTCAGTACGAACCAGACAACGTATGGGTGCAGAACTACAGTTGGACCTCCAGCGCGACCGGCTTGGGCGGAGCGCCGCTGCTTGAACGCATCGCCCGGACCAATACCTTCAGACTCTTCCGGGGCGGTCGCGGCCTCGTGGTGGTCCATTCCGCCGGCAACGAACGCGAACGTGAACAGTTTGGGTTGCAGAAACGCGGTGATGCGAACGAGGACAGTTACGTGAACACTGCCGGGGTCATCGCCGTGGCGGCGCTGCGCTCGAACGGTCAGGTGGCCAGCTACAGCAATCCTGGGGCCTGCATTCTCGTGGCTGCTCCCGGCGGAGAAATCGATCGACTGTTCACTACTGATCGGCTCGGACCCCTGGGTCTGAACCGGCTCGATGGGTGCATTGATTTTACCAACTGTGCCGACTATGCGTTTGACTCCTTCGGTTTTATCGGCACCTCCGCTGCCGCACCCCAGATTTCCGGTCTCGCGGCCTTGGTCCTCGGGGCAAACACCAATCTTGCGGTGCGGGACGTCCAGCAGATCATTGCGCTCTCTGCCCGACAGCCGGATCCCAACGACAGCCATATCCAGACCAACGCGGCCGGCCTGGCGTTCAGCCACGATGTCGGGTTTGGACTTCCCGATGCGGGTGCCGCCGTGAGGATCGCAAAACTCTGGGGCAACCGGCCACCCACCATCGAAGTCGCGCTGACCAACCAGCCAGCCACGCCGTTGCCCATCCCGGACCCGGGTCATTTGGTGGGTGTGAGCGGTCCGTCGACCCCGACGAATATGACCGGTCTTTTTCACGAACGCGCGTTGCATCCCAACGCCGGGGTTGGAAACGGTTTGCTGCCGGTGGCTGACACTCTGGAGGTTCCGCTGGTCGATGTGGGACTGGCGGGTACTGCGATTGGAATGGACCTCACGGGCAAGGCGGCGCTGATTGAACGGGGCGGATTCAATTTTTCCACCAAACTACGAAATGCCGCCGACGCCGGCGCTCTATTCGGAATTATTTACAACCACACTGCCGGGGGGGCGGAGACGCTGGTCTCCATGAATTACACCGATCCGGTATCGATCCCCGGAATCTTCATCACCCGGGCGGATGGCCTGGCGCTCCAGTCTGACTCGCAGACCAATGCCGCGTTGCGTGCGAAACTGATTCTGGATGATGTGCGACTTTCCTTTATGGTAACGAACCAGTTGCAACTCGAGCGCGTCGCGGTGCGCGTGCAGGTGAACCATCCGCGGCGCCACCATCTGCGGATCGTGCTTCATTCTCCGAGCGGAACGGTCAGCATCATGCAGCATTCCTTGGTGTGCAACGCGTCGACCACGCGGGTCGGCAGCACGGAGATCGGACCGTCCGATTGGACCTATCATTCCGTGGCGCACCTGTACGAACCGGCAATGGGTGAGTGGCAGCTGCAGTTCGTCGATGACGAACCAGGAACAAGCGGTTCCGTGTTGAACACAGAACTGTATCTGACCGGTGTTCCTATTGTCGACGCAGATGGCGATGGTCTGGACGACGCCTGGGAGATTCAGAATTTTTCCAATCTCGCGCAGAACTCCGCTGCGGATCCTGATCTGGACGGATATCAAAATTCGCGTGAACAGGTGATGGGAACCAATCCGACGGATGCGACGTCTCCCCATTCGCTAACGGTCGATTCTTCAATCTGGAACCAGCAATACACCCGCCTCAGCTGGTTCGGTTCGACCAATCATCAATACACCCTCGAACAGGCGGACAACGGAAACGGACCTTACGTCGCGATCACGAACGTGATTTCCCAATTTCCGGTCACGGAGACCTTCCTTCAGCACAGTAATGTGAACCACAAGTTCTTCCGCGTCCGGGCAACGGCTCAGTGAGTCGGAGCGTGGGTAGGACGAATAGCCGATCCAAGACTTTGAACATTTCGTTCATTCGCGCAGTCTTTTCCCGCGTCAGTTGACACAAGTGATGGATTGGGACGAATCAAATTTGGAAAACCTGCCTCCGCGAATCTGGGAGGCGTTGAGCGATGCAGTGGGAATCCCCCACAGCCCGATGAGGACACCGGTGCTCGCCACCACGAACCGACTGGAAACGTCGGTCCGAACAGTGGTGTTACGGGGGGTGGAAACGGGGAAACGTCATCTGTACTGCCAGACCGATGTGCGAGCCGCAAAGGTGCGCGAGATCAAGGCCAACGAGCAGGTGCAGATGCTGTTTTATCATCCGATTCAAAAGGTGCAGATCAGGGCCACCGCCGCCGCGATGGTTTACAATCAGGATGCCATGGCGCGAGAATTCTGGGAGCGACTGCCACTTTCCCAACGGGCTGGTTATGGGGCGGCGGAAGCGCCGGGAACGCCACTGACCGAGCCGGGAGACGCCGTCGCCAGCGATCTGAAGGCGAGCTCGGCAGCCGAAGATCTTGAGGTTGCCTATCCAAACTTCGCTGTCATCGCGGCGGAGGTGGATCAATTTGACTGGTTGCACCTGCGCAAAAACGGCAACGTCCGCGCGAACCTCCGCTGGACCGGCCAGGCCTACTCGGGCTTGTGGCTGGTTCCCTGAATTGTTTTCCTCAATTGATCCGTACTCCCGCTTTGACCATGAAGCACTCCAATACTCTGATCCTCTTACTCGGCCTCACTTTGGCCGGCTGTGACATTGGAAACCGCCCGCCGGAAAAACAGGCAGCTATCGAACCAGTATCCACCGCGCAGGCTGATCTCGACTCTCCGCAAATCGAACCGGAAATCTCGTCCGCTGCAACGAACGCCCCGGTTGCGACCCGCCAGTTTTTCGTTACCGGGGTTGTCCAAGAACTCAAGCTTGCCGAGGGGAAAGCGATCGTTCGGCACGAGGAGATTCCCGGATTCATGGAGGCGATGACGATGCCGTTTACCATCGCGGACACGAACGAATTCTCAGAGATCAGCCCGAACGATCAGATTCATTTCCGCCTGATGGTGGGGGAGCGTCGCAGTTGGATAGATCGCATCACCCGGGTCGGTTCGGTGACCGCGATGCAGAAACCCCGTCGCGAGTTTCGCCGGGTGCGCGATGTGCAGCCACTCAAGGTGGGGGACATGTTGCCGAACTACCCGTTGACCAACCAGTTCGGGAAACTGTTCCACACCGCCGACTACCAGGGACAGGCAATGGCGTTCACCTTTGTGTTCACGCGATGTCCGATGCCCGAGTTCTGTCCGTTAATGAGCCGGAATTTCAAGGATGTGTATCAGGAAATGCAGCAGGACACGGCGGTCACCAACTGGCAGTTGCTCAGCCTATCCTTCGATGTGGAGGCGGACAGCCCGGCCGTTCTCAACGGCTACGCCAAGATTTACGGGGCGGATTCCAACAAGTGGAACTTTGCAACCGGAGCGCTGCTCGAGATCGATGACATCACCGAGCGCTTCGGGCTGTATTTTTCAAGGGCGGAGGGAATGCTGAACTTCGACCATAACCTGCGCAGTGTGATCCTCGACCCGGAGGGTCGGATCCACAAAATCTACATCGGCAACACGTGGAAGCCGGTGGATTTTGCGAAGGATCTTCGAGCCGCAGCCGGGATCAGGCCGTCTCAACCTCAGTAGCAGCAGCTTCCTCCGCAGCGTCGGCTTCAGGGGCGTTTACGGGGGCTTCGGGCATCTTCCAAGGCTCAACTGCGGCGATCGAATCAACGCGGTAGCTACGCTTGGCATTGTTCATCTCGAGTTCGGCCTCTTCACCCACTTTGTGGTTGGACAGGGCCTGTGCCAAGGGGCTGAGGTAACTCAGGCGGCCATGATCGGGATCGCCGTCCCAGGCACCGAGGATTTCGAAATTCAACGACTCCTTGGAGGCAAGATCCGTGACCGTGATGCGGGTGCCGACGGCAATGGTTTTCGACTGGGCGTCTGAAAAATCGGTGCCGCGGGCCAAGTTGATGTCTCGTTCCAGTTCGGACTTGTGCGTCATGAGCGTGGCCTGTTGCTCTTTCGCGAATTTGTATTCCGAGTTCTCGCGCAAATCGCCGTAGCTGCGGGCGATCGCGATTTCTTTCCGATTGTCAGGGATCTTCTTGGTGATGAGTTCCTGATACTCGTTCTTCCGACGTTCGAGACTTTCCCACGATACCGTGAGTGTGGCGTCTTCCTTGGAGGTGTCACCGGAAATCAGGGACTGAATCTGCGGGAAGGTCTTAACAATGCGCGCCAGCAGTGAGCGCTTGTCCATGTCGTCGAAGCCGTTCGACATCTGCAGTGCGCGGGTGACGTCCTTGACGACTTCAAGGTCGGCGGATTCGATCAGTTGGGGAAGCAGTTCCTGATCCGCCAAAATGTAGTCGGCCAATTTCACGGACTTCTTCTCGTTAAAGAGATCGCGCTCGATTGCGGTGAGCATCGCCCGGAAAACTTCCGGCCCGATGATGTCAGCGAAGGTGTCAGAGCGGTCCTTCGCCAGCCAGAGCAACATTTCGCTGCTGGCCTGATGCTGGCTGATCAACCGCGCGAGACGTTCCTTGAAAAGTCCAAAGTGTCCATTGCTGACCAGCAGGTTCACGCATTCGCCGCAGAGCTTTGGCGTGGCCGCGTTTGCCAGGAGCACCACCGCGTCCGCCCAAGCATCCGGGTGGGCATCCTTGTAGGATCTCAGAGTGCGTTTGTGTTTGGCCGCCGGCAGTTTGTCGATAATGGACGGGAGCGTAGTGGTCTGAGTCCAGAGGTCGGCCTCACAGGTCTCTCCTTCGGGGATTTCAACTTCAGCGAGTCCGCGCAGTTCGTCGCGAACAAAAATGCCATCGAGCGACAGCCAAGGTTGATTTCGCCGATACTTCTCAATCTCCAGATTGAGTATCTCGGAGATCGTTTCAGACAAAACTTTGCGGTCGCTCATTTCTTCGATGAGTTTGATGGCATCGGCGACACAGGTCGTTTTTGCCTTCAAGCCCTTCGCTGCGGCAAAGTCAGAAAGCGAGCGGTCTTGGAGGGATACTTCCTCCTCAGTGAAGGTGATGTACTCCGACTTTTTGGACGGCACGCGGAAATGGCCGCTCTTCTTCATCTCGCGTTTGCAGGTATCCCACCATTTCTTCCAGTCTGAAGAGATGACATCGGGAACCAGGGCCTTTTGCACGGTGTCGGCGGTCGCCCGGTGGCCATAGCTGCGGATCACGAGCTTGATCAGGTCGATATGACTGACGGCAGCCATCTTTTGGACCGATTCCAAATCGGCCATTTTACGTGCCAGGATGTGTTCAGCAGCGATCGGTTCGAGGGTGTCGGCGGCAAATCCCAAGTCGAGGGCGTGCCCGGGTTTGTCTATGAAATCGATGTTGAATTTGCTCAGAACGGTATCAACGGCAGTGATGCGGCCAAAACCCCAGCTCTTGTGCATGCAATAGCTTCCCTCGGTGAGTTCCACGAGAATATCAACCTGGTCCAGCTTGATTTTTCCGGCGAATACTAGTTTTTCAAATTCTTCTCTCATAATGCCAATTCAGCTGTCATCAATACGCAAAACGGAAAGCCTGAAAGTTGACAGATAAAAACACAAGAGAAATTGCCTTTTCTGCATTGGTATGCGCCGCAGACGGGTCCCAATTCATAGAGTTTGCGCTGGATGATTTACTCTCCAAGCAACCGCTATCCGCTGCCAACCGGCGACTCTGCCGCGAACTGACCTTCGGTTGCGTTCGGTGGCGCGACACGCTGGACTGGCTGATCGCACGACGGACCCACAGTGCTCCGGTTCCGGAATTGGCGATCATCCTACGGCTCGGACTCTACCAACTGCTCTGGTTGGAACGCATTCCGCCGCACGCGATCGTCAATGAATCAGTCAATCTGGCGCGCGGAAACGGATTTCAAAGACAGTCCGGATTCGTAAACGCCGTCCTGCGCGGTTATGTGCGGGAACGTGAAGAGACTCTTCGCGACCTCGAGCAGCTCAAGAACGATGATCCAGCACTGGGCTGGTCCCACCCGAGTTGGCTGGTGGATCGCTGGAGCGCAGCGTTTGGCGATTCGAAGTGCCGTGAACTGTTGCAGTGGAACAATCGGCCCGCGACGACCTACGCGCGGGCAAATACGTTGCGGGGTACCGCTGCTGAGCTGGAAATCCTCTGGGATGAGGAAGGCGTGCGGCATGAACGCTTCACCGGCAACACCCCCAACGCGGATTTGTTCTACGGCATCAAGACTCCCGGAGCGTTGCCCGAACTCGAGTCGTTTCGCGCGGGTCGGTTTTACCTGCAAGATCCCAGCACCGGAGTGGCACCCGGTCTTTTGGCCGTCAGGGCAGGGGATCGGGTTTTGGATTTTTGCGCTGCGCCGGGTGGCAAGACCACGCTCTTGGCGCAACTGATGGACAATCAGGGCGAAATTTGGGCGCAGGATCATCCCGATCGACTCGACCTCGTCCGGGAAAACTGCGATCGACTGGGCATCAAATGTGTCACGCGGATGATCTCACCCCGCGACGCACGCGCGCAGATGGGGGATAAGGAATTCGACCGCGTGCTGGTCGATGCGCCCTGCTCAAACACCGGCGTGCTGCGTCGGCGCGTGGATCTTCGCTGGCGGCTCTCTGAAAACGAGATCCGCAGATTGACCCGGCTCCAATCGAATATTCTGAAATCGGCGGCGAACCATGTCTCCACCGGGGGAACGCTGGTTTACAGCACCTGCAGTCTGGAACCGGATGAGAATTCCGAAATCGTTTCGGCGTTTCTCAAGGAGCATGGCGAATTCCGATTGAAGGAAGAAACCACGCTCTTCCCCGGTGAATACGGGATCGATGGTGCCTACGCAGCGGCGATCGAGCGCCGGTAAGCTGCATTTGTTCCGACCGGTCCCTACAGAACCGACGCGACAATTTCCTTGGCCTCGTCCTGGATTCGCCGCAGGTGAGCCGCGCCCTGAAAACTCTCGGCATAGATCTTGTAGACGTCTTCTGTGCCTGATGGACGGGCCGCGAACCAGCCGTTCTCAGTGGTGACCTTCAGCCCGCCGATAGCGGCGTTGTTGCCGGGCGCGCGGGTCAGTTTGGCGGTGATGGTATCTCCGGCGAGTTCGGCAGCTTTGACCTGATCGGGTGATAAGTTTTTCAGAACGGCTTTCTGCGCGGCGTTGGCCGGGGCATCGATACGTTCATAAACGGGACTCCCAAACCGGCCTTCCAAGCGCTGATAATGTTCGGCGGGATCGGCACCGGTCTTGGCGGTGAGCTCAGCGGCCAGCAGATTGAGGATGATGCCGTCTTTATCGGTCGTCCAAACCGTGCCGTCTTTGCGGAGGAAAGACGCGCCCGCGCTCTCTTCGCCCCCGAAGCCGTAGCTTCCATCCGCGAGCCCATCGACGAACCACTTGAATCCGACCGGGACTTCGGCCAGGCGGCGGCCGAGCGAGTTGGCCACGCGGTCGATCATCGAGCTGGATACCAGGGTCTTGCCCACTGCCGCGTCGGCGCTCCAGCCTTTGCGGTTCTGGAAAAGATAGTCAATTGCCACCGCCAGATAGTGGTTCGGATTCAACAACCCACCGGATTTCGTCACGATTCCGTGGCGGTCGAAATCGGGATCATTTCCAAACGCGACATCGAAATCATCCTTCAGCCGGATTAACCCTGCCATGGCGTAAGGCGATGAGCAGTCCATGCGGATTTTGCCGTCGCGATCGACGGTCATGAACCGGAACGTCGAGTCGACGTTCCGGTTCACCACGGTGAGATTGAGGCCATACTTTTCTGCGATCGGATCCCAGTAGTCGATTCCGGCGCCGCCCATTGGATCCACGCCGATCTTCAATCCGGCCTGGGCGATGGCTTCCATATCGACCACCTGCGCGAGGTCAGCCACGTATGGCGCGATGTAGTCATATTCGACCGTCGTACTGACGGCCATGGCCCGCTCAAAGGGGATGCATCTCACATCCTTGGAGTCGTCTCGCAGGATTTCGTTGGCCCGGTTCTGGATTGCCGTCGTGGTGTCCCCATCGGCCGGTCCACCGTTGGGGGCGTTGTATTTGAATCCGCCATCCGCGGGCGGATTGTGTGAGGGAGTGATGACAACCCCATCGGCCAGTCCGGATTTCAGTCCGCGGTTATGGGTAAGAATGGCATGTGAAACAGCGGGTGTCGGAGTGTAGCCAAAACCGGCCTGGACCCGCAGCTCTACCCGGTTGGCCGCGAAGACCTCAACCGCGGTGCGAAACGCGGCTTCCGAGAGCGCATGGGTATCCATGCCCAGAAACAACGGCCCCGTGATCTGTTCGCCCACGCGGTATTCGACGATCGCCTGGGAGATGGCAAGAATGTGGCCCTCGGTGAAATTCCCGTTGAGCGACGAACCCCGATGCCCCGATGTTCCGAACGAAACCGGTGCAGTTTCCGCATCCGCCTCGGTGGTGTAATACGCGGACATGAGCCGTGGCAGGTTCACCAGACTTTCGGGAGGGGCCGGCTTGCCTGCGAGTTCGTGCACAGATTGACTCATCGGCGAGAGAATCCCGAATCAGCCCGTCGGCAGTCAAACTATTCTGTGACGCCTGGCCCCTTGTCGATTTTCTCGACCTCATCCGCAGCCAGCGAATAGATCCCGTAGACGACCCCTTCGGACTTGATCTCGGCGATGGTCAGGACGCCACTAACGCGCACGGGACTTCCCAGTTTTGCCCAACTCAGCCCGTTGGGCGTGGTCACCGGCATCCAGTGATGCACCTCGGGGGTGCCGCCGAAGCAACAGGTGGATCGGTCGCGCATCAGCAGGAATTCGGAAATCTTTCCCGCGCCATCCAACCGGGTCGGCTGCATGAAGCCGTCAATCACGATCCGTTGCCGGTCCAACGCGAGAATTTCGGCGGGCAACTGATTGGTGAGCGGAGTCGGGTCGTGATAGAGAAACCCCTGTTCGTTTGTGAGCACCGTCAGTTCCAGCGGGAACCCCCCGATCCGATCGAAGCCGACTTGGTTTCTTCCCTGGTCGTCCAAAGGAAACGCCAGCTCTACGTTTACACTGTTCGTATCGGTGAATGTCGGCGCACTGGTCCGCTTGCTGGGCGGCGGGGGCGCGCCGCGATCCTGATCACGCATGACCCCAAACACTGTGCCGAATACGAGGAGGGTCAACAGAACCCAGCGGATCGCGGCGGTGGATTGATTTCTCTGCTCGCTCACGATTCCCTGGGAATGTCTGAAGACGGGAAACCGGTGACGGGCTATTCGTTGCCGTCCGGGAAATTGAAATTCACATTCGT
>JBLFYM010000028.1:0-47888 GCA_047608975.1 Limisphaerales bacterium
ACCTACAATGATCAGGGAGCCACGGTCACCGATAATGTAGATGTCACCCGCACGATCAATACCACCGATACCCTGGATAACAACGCCGTGGGAAGTTACACCCTGAGCTACAATGCAGTGGATGCCGCCGGGAATAAGGCCACGGAGTTAACGCGAACAGTCAGGGTGGTGAGCCCCGCGGTAATGAATGGCATCCAGAATCTGACTTTTGATACCAGTGGCGCCACTGCAGTCGTGGTAGATTGCCTCACCACGGCAAGTGGTTTTCTCGAAATTCCGGCGACCTACCAAGGCAAAGATGTTACCTCCATTGGGTATGCTGCCTTCCATAACTGCACTAGCCTCATAAGCGTCACCATCCCCAATACTGTTACTTCCATTGATAGGAGGGCCTTCGCGTTTCTCCCTAACCTCGAGGCCATAATTTTCAAGGGGAACGCACCCACTTTGCAGGAAGACCCTGACTGGGGTGTCTTTTTCGCTACCGAGGCCTTGGTGTATGTCTCTTCCTCTGCAACGGGTTTTCCGGTGTGGCCTTTGCGGTATGGTGGACTTCGCCTACGCCGAGGAGTGCTTGATGAACTAGATTGGAAGGTAGTGGCCCGAAGGGTTCATATCACGGACTGTAACGCGGGCGCTTCAGGAACTATGATTATTCCCGAAACCATCGAAGGCAAGCCTGTCACGCGGCTCTTATTTAATTCCTTCAGCCAGTGCGTGAACCTGAAAACAGTTCATATTCCAGACAGTGTAACTACGATTGAAGAATCTACTTTTGATCGTTGCACGAGCTTAACCGAAGTCACGATTGGCAAGGGTCTCAAAGCGCTGGGTGCAGGGGCATTGAACTCAGGCTCTGATCGACTCAAAGACATAATCGTCCATCCGGATAACCCTTACTTTTCGAGTTTTCATGGAGTGCTCTACAATAAAACCAGAACGACCCTGCGAGTGGTGCCTGCAGCCACCACAGGAGAGTTGGTCGTTCCCGAGTCAGTGACGCTGATCGGTTTGGGTGCGCTGGAGGATTGCGGTGCCATTGACGAGATTTTCTTCAAACCCTTACAGGCTCCCGCCATCGAGGAAGAGGATGGAGATCCTTTCTGGGCTCTGGAAGGGAAGACTGCTTATGTGCGCACAAATTCCAATGGTTATGTGAATCACGTCGACTTCATGTATGAATCCTTGAATATCGTGACACTGGATCAGTATGTGGACACGAGGATACCTAAAATCACTCTAATTGGTGATGCATTGATCACGATCCAGCTAGGTATCTCCTACACTGATCAGGGAGCCACGATCACCGATAATGTGGATGCAACCCGCACACTCCAAACCACTGATTCCGTGGACAGCAATACCGTGGGCAACTACACCCTGGACTACAATGCCATGGATGCTGCCGGCAATGCGGCTACGAAGGTAACGCGAACAGTCAAGGTTGTGGACACGACGCGACCAGTAATCACCCTAGAGGGAGATGCATTGATCACGATCGAGGGGGGTAGTACCTACACTGATCAGGGAGCCAGGGTCACCGATAATGTGGATGCAACCCGCACGCTCCAAACCACTGATTCCGTGGACAGTAATACCGTGGGCAACTACACCCTGCGCTACAATGCAGTGGATGCTGCCGGCAATGCGGCTACGAAGGTAACGCGAACAGTCAAGGTTGTGGACACGACCCCCCCTGAAATCACTCTCATTGGAGAGGCCTGGAACGATATTTATGTTGGTGATGGATTTACTCCAGATGATCCTAAGACGATTGATGGATTCTATGAGCAGCTCAAGGCCTGGGCACCTGGTGCCACCGCCGAGGATGCGGTCGATGGTCCTATCGCCGTCGAAATCCTTGAGGATCGTTACATACCAATTTCCATCAACAGCGAGAGGACTTTCAAGGTCTGGCATCGAGACATATATAGTGAGGGTTTGTATGCCGTGGTGTACCGAGCAACGGATTCCAGTGGGAACACAGCGGTTGCCTACCGGAAAGTACAGGTCGTCCAAGAGGGAGATGCCTTCTACACTGAAGAGGAATTACTCACAGCGGATTTTGAGCCACCAGTGATCACACTCAATGGGCCCGGACGTGTATATGTGAATTTAGGAGATCCTTACGGGGAACAAGGTGCGACAGCAGAGGATGCAGAAGATGGGGCTGTGGAAGTCACCATAGGAGGGAGCGTGGACACGAGTAGCATGCATTTAGTATACACCGGAAACATTGTAGAAATTACCTATTACGCAAAAGATCGGTTTGGGAATCAATCAAGTGCTACACGATATGTGAGTGTTATGCATCCGAATGCTCGACTCCTGAAATTTAAGATAGACGATGATTCAGTTAGGGTTGTTGATTGTGATGTGTCTATTAGCGGTGATCTGATCATTCCATCTTTCTGGGAGGGTAAACCCGTCACCTCCATTGGAGATCAGACCTTCGATAGATGCGAAAGCCTCACAAACGTCACCATCCCCGACAGTGTCACCTCCATTGGGGAATGCGCCTTCGCGAAGTGCAAAAGCCTCAAAAGCGTCACCATCCCCGACAGTGTCACCTCCATTGGGGGAAGGGCCTTCTGGCAATCAGGCCTGACGAGCGTTACTATCGGTAACAGCGTCACCTCCATTGGGGATCAGGCCTTCTTGTCTTGCAAAAGCCTCACAAGCATCACCATCCCCAACAGTGTCACCTCCATTGCGAAGGATACCTTCTATAGATGCAAAAGCCTCATAAGCGTCACCATCCCCGACAGTGTCACCTCCATTGGAAATGGGGCCTTCTTTGCATGCGAAAGCCTCACAAGCGTCACCATCCCCGACAGTGTCACCTCCATTGGGGGAAGGGCCTTCCTTTATTCTGGCCTGACGAGCGTTACTATCGGTAACAGCGTCACCTCCATTGGGGATGAGGCCTTCAGTGGTTGCAAAAGCCTCACAAGCATCACCATCCCCAACAGTGTCACCTCCATTGCGAAGGATACCTTCAGTGATTGCGAAAGCCTCACAAGCGTTACTATCGGTAACAGCGTCACCTCCATTGGAAATGGGGCCTTCAGTCGTTGCAGAAAGCTCACAAGCGTCACGATTCCTAATAGCGTAACCAGCATCGTGGATTACGCCTTCGGTGCCTGCACCAGCCTCGCAAGCATCACCATCCCCGACAGTGTCACCTCCATTGGAGATCAGACCTTCCTTTATTCTGGCA
The DNA here is from genome assembly GCA_047608975.1 of Limisphaerales bacterium. Classification (GTDB taxonomy): domain Bacteria; phylum Verrucomicrobiota; class Verrucomicrobiia; order Limisphaerales; family JAYPXF01. The sequence goes on from JBLFYM010000028.1 coordinate 3,221, forward strand.
GCCTCACAAGCATCACTTTTGAAGGAAATGCACCGAAGACATTGGGTAAAAGTGTTTTTGAGAAAATTGCCCGAAATGCCAAAGTCTACGTCAAAGCCAATGCAACTGGCTTTGGCACTACATTCGGTGGCTTGCCAGTGGCCCGTCAAGGCTCAACGACGACAGCGCGTAAAGGTAACACTTCCGACGGTCCCATCATGGATGCGGTGGTCTTTTTTGATGCCAATCTCAATGGCCTACCAGACGAAGGCGAGCCTCAGACAACATCCAACGGCTGGGGTGATTACTGGTTGGATATTCCGCTGGAAACCTACGACCTCAACGGCAACGGGGTCATCGATATCAGTGAAGGGGTCATTGTAAGTAAAGGAGGAACGGATACCGCTACAGGGCTTCCTATGAAGACGATCCTCAAGGGGCCAGCCAGCGCGACAGTCATCACACCTCTCACGACTTTGGTAACAAGAGTCATGGAACAAAACCCTGAGCTGGATGCAGGTGCAGCGGCTGACAGGCTCGAGGCATCACTTGGTATCCCTGATGGTGTTGATATTTTGAGCTTTGATACCTTCAAGGAGGCCAGTGAAGAGAACCCCTCTGCAGCGGATGTTCTGACTGCTACAGCCAAGTTGCAGGATACGCTGGTGCAGGGAGGCAATCTGATCGGCGGAGCCACTGGCAAGAGCCTTCAGGCGGGAAGTGATGCTGTGATGGATGCCTTGGCTCGTCAGGTAAAGGCTGGTGTTGCCGTAGACCTCGACAGCAAGGGCTCACTCAAGAGTCTGATCACTGAGGCGGCCAACCAGAGCGGTGCGAACCTGACCGAGGCGCAAACCGATGGGGCAGCCTCGATCATGGAAGCCTCCAGCAAGGCCAAGGAAGATGCCAAAGCAGCTGCAAGCACAGTAACTGAACTAGCCACTGAAGTATCCCGCGTGCAGGCGGTTTCTCAGTCTAAGGCAGCTGATGACCTGAAAGCGGTCGGAGCGCAAACGGCCGTCCTTGAGTCAACCGTGCTGGCCTATACCGGTGCAGCCATGCAGCAACAGGTGCAAACCGAGGTGGTGGGTGATTTCAATGCAAGCAAACGAGAGGCTCCGGTGTTTGCCTTTCAGTCAGCAAGCTACACGGTGAACGAGAATGGGCAGCAACAGCCAGTCATCCAGATCAATCGCACCGGTGGTAGTTTTGAAGCAGTTCAGCTCACAGTTACCCCGGTCGCATCGTCTGCAACCGCCGGGAAAGATTTCAATGGAGAGCCCATCTCAGTAATCTTTGAACCACAGGAGATCCGAAAAACTCTGAATCTGCAGACCTTGTTGATCAACGACGCGTTAGTAGAGGAAGCTCAAACCTTCTCACTCCAGCTGGCAGTGGTGCGGGATCCCGAAGATCCGGACTTGCTCCAGCTACCCGCGGGTGAAGGAAATCAGCTTTCCTACAGGCCCACCGTAGGCACCATCGGACTGGCCACCCTGACCATCATCAGTGATGACATTGCCAAAGAAGCACCCACCATCAATACGAGTGATCCCTCCAATCTCACACTAAGCTGGGAAGGAAATGCGCAGTTGCTGTTCACGGAAAATCTATCCGCAGGTTTTGAGGTAGTTGCGGGCGCCACAAGTCCCTACACCATCGAGCAGGGAAGCATGGGCTTTTACATTCTCACGGCATCTCCTTGAACGTGGAGTAGGGGTTTCTCAAAAGAAGGAGCCTCTGTTATGATCGTGGTGGGTCAATGGGCACCGGTGAGGGCAAATGATGGAAGCTGAGCTTGGAGCCAATGAGATAGATCATGACCCGGAAGTACTCAAAGGAACGGAATCCGCAGGACTTTCGTTTGGCCGTTTGGATCAACCCGTTGACGGCGTCGGCAGGCGCGTTGGTCACGCGTGTTTCCAAGTAGGCCACGATGCCATCCCAATGCTTGCGGATGCTGGTGACCACCTTTTTAATCTCCGGCAGGCGTGAGCGCGTCACCCAGGTGCACCACCATTTCAACCCGGCGATGGCATCCTGCGAATCCCGTGCCTTGAGGAGATCCTGAAAGGCCGCCAATTGGCCGTGGGCTTTGGCGGTCTTGAGCTTGCTGCCCTTCAGTCTTTGGCGTTGTTCGATTTGCTCCGGTTTGAGGTTCTCCTCATTCTTGAGCCATAGATATCGGGTCCCCTTGAGCACTTCGGGAAACTCCCGACTCTCCCACCGGCGGATCGTGTCCACCGCGCCGCTGACCAGCCCAATCACGTGGAAGTAATCGAATACCAGTCGCGCCTTCGGAAATTGCTCCTCAATACCCTTGCGAAAGGCCGGACTCATGTCCGCGTAGATTTCACGGATCTGCTCGGCCGGCACTTGACGTTGCTCCAAAAACTGGGGTGCCCGCGCGATCGTCGACGCGTCTTTGCCTTCGGTCACATACAGCACCCGGGTTGCCACCGCCGCTCGCGGGCCACAAGCCGACCGCGCCCGCGCCCTCGCCATCCAAGGCGTTTGGTCCTCCGGTCAACTCCCACGCTCCCCCTAATAAACCCTGTCTACCCACTCTGAACGGTAGCGTGCCTTTTTGGTTCTTCGACGTTTCCAGTGGCATGACAGTTCTGGGGAAATTCGAAATTCCAAAACTCAAGCCTCACATAAACTCCAAACTCCAAACTCCAATCGGAAACAACGGGCTACCGCCGACCGCATTCGAACACGCCGAATTCCCCGGAAAACCGTGATTACTGGGCTGATTGGTACTTGTAGTTTGAAGCTTTTCACCTGGTCAGCCGTTGGGTTCCCAATGTCCTCTGTTCCACCGAAAGTGTCGAAGCATCCCCTTTTTTATCGACCGTTCCCCTTACCACCGTAACCTTCGCCAAAATTTAGCATGAACCGCGACCGACTCATTCTATTTGCCAAGCTGTTAGGCATCTTGGCCTGCCTGTATTTCTTCATTGTTGGCATCAATGGAATGAGCCATTCGTTCAAGCTGTTCGGGAAGGCCTTCGCCGATAGCATGCTCAAGACCACGGCGTCTCCGTTCGTGGGGCTCTTCATTGGCATTCTGGCGACGGCGCTGGTCCAAAGCTCCTCCACCACCACCTCGATCATCGTGGGCATGGTGGCCGGTGGTGCCATCACGATTGAGGGTGCCATCCCGATGGTCATGGGCGCGAACATCGGAACGACAATCACCAATCTCCTGGTGTCGCTCGGGCACATTACCCAGGGGCAGGAGTTTCGGCGGGCGTTTGCGGCCGCCACCGTGCATGACGTGTTCAACTGGATCACGGTGCTGGTGCTTTTCCCCCTCGAACTTGCGACTGGCATGCTGGCGAAGGTCGCCCGGATCTTGGCTGGTTGGTTCACGGGTGTCGGCGGGATGAAACTCGGCAACCCGCTGAAGGCGTCCACGAAGAAGGTGGTCGGCTTCATCTCAGATCTCTTCAACGACCAACCCATCATCGTTCTGCTCGTGAGCGTGTTCATCACCTTCGGCATGCTTTACCTGATTGTGAAGCTGCTCCGGAGTCTGGTGCTGGAGAAGGTCGAGCACCTCTTCAGCCAGCATCTGTTCCGCAATGCCGGACGCGCGATGTTCTTTGGTTTTGTGCTGACCGTTGCGGTTCAGAGCAGTTCGATCACCACTTCCCTTGTCATTCCGCTGGCCGGTGCCGGAATTCTTCGGCTCGTGCAAATTCTACCCTACACGCTGGGTGCGAACGTGGGCACGACGATGACCGCAATCCTGGCTGCGTTGGCGACCGGAAACAAAGCCGCGATCACCGTGGCCTTTGCACATCTCATGTTCAATCTGCTGGGCATCGCGCTGATCTGGCCGATTGAACGGGTGCGCATGATCCCCGTGCGGATTGCCGAATGGCTCGCCAGTCTGTCGCAGAAGAATCGGGCGATTCCGATTGTGCTCATTCTGGTCATCTTCTTTGCCCTACCCTTGACCTTCATATTCCTGTTGAAATAACGCGATGTTCAAAACCATTACCTCTCTCTTCCAGAAGGAGAACCTGATCGTTCAGGCTCTCAACGAATGTCATGAGATGCTCGCGTTGGACTGGGACATGTTCCGCGCCGCCACCGAATCCCTTCGCCGCACCATCGGAAGTCCATCTGAGCTCGACATCCGGGATGCGGACAAACGGGTCAACAAATTCGAGCGCGATGTGCGGCGGAAGGTGATCACCCATCTCACGCTCACCGGCGACGACGTCTCCAGCGGCCTGATCGTGGTGAGTGTGGTGATCGATATCGAACGCATCGGCGACTACACCAAGAATATCTACGAGCTCGCGCAAACCCATTCCGACAAGTTGGAAGCGGGTGGGCTGGAGCCACAGCTGGTCTCCCTGGAAAGCCGGGTGGGCGATCTGTTTCAACGGACGGCCTTGGCATTCAAGAATGGTGACGAAGACAGCGCGCGCCAGATCATGGGCGAGTACAAGGAAGAACTCGCCGCCGATTGTGATGCCATCATCGACGCGGTGGTGGCAGGCAAGACTGAAGATCTCAAGCCCGGACAGGCCGCCGCCGTGGCACTTTATGTCCGCTACCTCAAGCGGATCGGGTCGCACCTGAGAACCATCGTCACCAGCGTGGTGAATCCGTTCCCGCGGATCGGATACAAAGAGAAGCAGCTCTGACAGCCCGCGCTGAAGCGGCTGGGCAAGCAATGTAGCAGCGAGCGTGAGCGCGCAGATTTTACCAAGCGACAGACTGCTTCCTCACGCCCGCCGCCATCTGTGGGAACATTTTCCCCAATGAACCCGTCCAAATTGCTGATGAAAGCCCTGAGCCGAATCATCCTCGCCGTCTGTCTGCAATCGCTGCTTCACCTCGCCCCACGAGCCGCCGCCGCAGACACCAACCGCGTGGTGGTACTGACCTTCGACGATTCGGTGTTGAGCCACGCGACGTATGTTGCGCCGCTGCTCAAGGAATACGGTTTTGGGGCAACCTTTTTCATCACCGAGGGATTTCAGTTTATTGACGACAAAGAGCACTACATGACCTGGCAGCAGATCAAAGCGCTCGACGCGGCCGGATTCGAAATCGGCAACCACACTCGTCGTCATGCCGCCGTGCCCCGCCAGACCGAGGAAAAACTCACCGCTGACATCGAGTACATTGAGGCTCAATGCAAAGAGCATGGGATCGCCCGCCCCACCAGTTTCTGCTACCCGGGTTATCAGACGAACCGCAGCGCGTTGAAGGTGTTGAAGAAGCGCGGATATCGCTTCGCGCGAGCCGGAGGAGCCCGGGCCTTCGAACCGAAACGCGACCATCCGTTGTTGCTCCCTCAGGCATTTGACGGGAAACCGGGCAGCACCTTGGAACAGTTCAAAGCAGCGGTCGCCGGTGCCCGGGATGGAAACATTGCGATCATGACCTTTCACGGTGTGCCCGACATAAAGCATCCTTGGGTAAACACCGATCCGGCCAAATTCGTCATGTATCTGGAGCACCTGAAGGCGGAAGACTGTCACGTCATCGCGCTCCGTGATCTGCCGCAGTAGGCGGAGGGTAGCAGCCGAGGTGACAAGGCTTTCGTCACGGGCAAGGCGAGCAACAGCCTCGTCACCTCGGCTGCTACAATACGTGCCGCTAGCGGATCACGAGGAAATCGTTGTGATTCAGGAGCGCGTGCACGAGCCGGACGTGGCGATCGCTGCCGTTCATCCGTTTCATAAACCCCACGCAGGCGGCCGTTTCCTCAGGATCCGGCTGGCGATTCAGGATGGTTTCGAACGCGGCTGAGACGAGTTTCACGTCATCGTCAGTCTTGATCAAAGCGGCGATCTTTTCAGCGCTGGTCAATGAAACCTCACTATTCGAAAGAGCCAGCGCCTGCTGCGGGACGACACTTTCAGAGCGCTGATAGCACTGCAGAAAATCGGCATCATCAAACATCGACAGAAACTTCGGCACATCATCGCGGCCGTGGCGGAAGTAGAGGCTTCGTCGATTGCCACCCGCGGTGGCCTTGATGGCCGGACCGCCCACTGTGCGATCGAGCGTTCCGGCGAGGTGCAGCAGATTGTCACGAACCAACTGTGATTCCATGCGGCGCGGATTGGCACGCCAGTAGTACGCATTGTCGGGATCCGTTTTCAAGGTGTGGACATCGGCATCGAGGGCGGACGAATCACGGCGGTAGGCGGCTGAGGTCACAATCAGTTGGTGCAGGTGTTTCATGCTCCAATCGTGAGCCATGAATTCGGCCGCGAGCCAGTTGAGCAGTTCCAGGTGCTTCGGCTCGGGTGCACGCATGCCAAAGTCGGCCACGGACTCCACCAGCGGAGTTCCGAAATGGCGGAGCCAGATGTGATTGACCGCGACGCGCGCAGTAAGCGGGTTGTCCCGGCTGGTCAACCAGCGGGCCAGTGCGAGCCGCCTGCCCGTGCTGGTGGGCGCATACATCTCGTCGTAAGCGCCAAACTTGTGGGCCGGTGTCTCCAGCGCCTTGAGACTTCCGGCAAGGGAGGTGTAATTCGTGCCGGGATTCCCGAACTTCTTCTGCGCGGCGGCAATCGTCTGCATGAATTTCTGAAGATTCTTTTTGGCGGCGGAATCCTTTTTGTCCCGGCCCAGCTTCAGTTCTTCCTGCAGTCGAAGATACTCATTGGCTGAAACCGTTGCCTTGAGTTCGGCCGCTGCGGCGTTGGTGAGAGCGGTTCTCAGTTTGTCACCGACAACGGATTTCACCCGGGCCCGGTCCGCCGCGATACGCGCTTTGAGGGAGGCGAGTTGTTGGGAGCAATTGACCAGATTGGCTTCTGACAGTCGGATCTCGCTCCGTATGTCGGCGGGGGATTTGGCCAAAGCTGGTTTTCCACCCGGTGCCACCATGGGGATTCCGCCGGGAAGATCGCGCAGCTCAAAGGAATGAAATTCCGCCGTGGCGTCGAAGGCGGTCAGTCCTGACAGCCCGTTCTCAGTATGACGGGTCAGGCGGTAGGCGAACTGAAACTGGTCATCGAGATACACGTTGAGCAGCTCGCCGCGGACCATGAGTCGCAGCTCATACAGATGTCCGACCTCGATGGGCCGCACCACTCTCCCGGTTGCCGGGTAGCTGCTCTTGCCGTTCAGCTTCTGCGTGAACTGAATCTTGGGACCCGGCGCATTGGCGCTGGTGTACACCTGATTGCGGGTATCGGCGTCAGCGAGGCGATCGAAGGAAAGGCCGATTGATTTGTAGGTTGCGCCGCCGGTGGTCCGGTAGCGGAACACCGCTTCGAAGTCCGTCGGATGCCGAAACTTTGAACGCAGGTCATCCTCTCTACCTGAGGTATGGCGGATCAAGGCTCCGGCTTCGTATTTCCAATCCTTGCCGGGGGCATGCCACAGATCGGATCGGAATTCCTTGAAGTCATCCTGCACGAGAATCTTGCCACGAAGAATTTCAGATTGGTCACCGCTCTCAGTTCGATCCAAGGCAACCCGAGCGTTCGCGAGTCGTTCTTCCGCCTTCTTAAGATCACTTTGTCTGCGGGCGAGTGCTCTCGATCTGACGTGTTCCCGCGTGCCGGGGGCGTATGCGAAGGCCGGAAGATTCACCGGCTGGACTTCGAATCGAGGTCCTTTCACCAAGGCCGGAACACCGGCTTGAATGTTCCGGCTCTTGTCAGGCGTCGCTGCGTCACCTTTCAGGTGCAGGTGGGTGACCGCTTCGGGATGATCATCGAAGGCCCGCGGCAGACCGTCCTTTTCGAAATCGGATTCTCCGGGAACTGCATCCAGTCGGATCTGATGCGGCTCGAAGATGGCGCGGAAGCGGTAGTACTCCTCGTGGGAAATCGGATCGTATTTGTGGTCATGACACTTCGCGCAATTCAACGTCATGCCAAGGAAGGCTTTCGCAGTATGCTCGATGGTGTTGTCCAGCCAGCTGGTGCGGTTGAAGAGGTAGTAGTTACGCGCCAGGAAACCCGTGCCGGCGATGACTTTTTGGTCGGCCGGGGCGAGTTCATCACCGGCGAGCATCTCCAGGATCATGCGATCGTAGCCTTTGTTCGAGTTCAGGGAGTTCACGATCCAGTCGCGCCACCGCCAGATATGCTTCTGACTGTTGCGCAACTGTTTGCCCAGGCCGTACCAATCGCTGTATCGCCAGATATCCATCCAGTGCCGCCCCCAACGCTCACCGTACTGCGGAGTTGCCAGGAGCCGCTCCACCACCGAGTCATACGCGCCCGCACTGGGGTTTTCCAAAAACGTCCGCTGCTCAACCCGCGTGGGAGCCAATCCGACCAGGTCCAGATACACCCGGCGAAGCAACTGTAATCTGTCCGCCACCGCTTGCGGCTTCAGATCCAAAGCCGACAGTTTTTGATCCAGCAACCGGTCAATCGACCCGCCCGCCGCCGGAATGACGATCGGTTGGTAGGCCCAGTGCGTCGATGGATCCGCCGCCGATGTCGGCCCGGCGAAGTGCAGCAGAAGAAGGATTGCCCCGATTCGTTTCATGGATTGGCCCTATCATGCAGAAAACCACGACGTAGGTGAGCCGAAAATTCGGCCCGGTCCCCGGCAAGGGTTTCAGCCAGACCATGCGCTTGTAAAAAGCCGCCGCTCATACATTCTCCCCGTCACTCAATTATGAAACGAAATCGCATTGTTACTTTGCTTGCTCTGGCCGCGATTGGCTTCAGCTCCCTCGTTGGTTTTGCCGCGTCAAAGCGACCGAACATTTTGTTCATCATGTCCGACGATCACACCGCCCAGGCAGTGGGGGCGTATGCGACGACGCTGAAGGGACTGAACCCGACGCCGACCATTGATACGCTGGCGGCCGAGGGAATCGTGTTCGAGAACGCGTTCTGCGTGAACGCAATCTGCACCCCGAGCCGGGCGTGCATCATCACCGGGAAATATCCGCACGTGAATGGCGTGTTCGATCTGGGGGGCAACATCAAGCCCGAGAACCAGACCTTGCCGATCCTTTTCCGCAAGGCCGGATACCAGACTGCGATGGTCGGCAAATGGCACCTGAAGCAGGAACCCAATTTTGATTACTACAAGGTGCTTCCGGGACAGGGCAAATACCACAACACCGAGTTCCGGATTCAGGGGGACAAGAAATGGCCACAGAATACCGTCACCCATCAGGGCCAGCACTCATCCGATGCCATCACTGATTCCACACTCGAATGGTTCAAGAACCAGCGCGATCCGAACAAGCCCTTCTTCATGTGCCATCAATACAAGGCACCGCACGACTACTTCGAAAACGCCCCCCGCTATCAGGAGTATCTGGCCGACGTGCACATCCCTGAGCCGCCTACGCTCTACGACGTGCCGAAGACCTTTGGCTCCATCGCCACCCGAGGCCACAACGACGAACTTACCCGGCACATCGGCACCTCGATCGGCAAACGCAATCCGCGCCGTTCCTACGCCGTTGATCTGAAGAAACGATTTCCGGAGGAATTTCCCGCTTACTACGACCCGGAGAAGATGTCGGAAGTGGAAACCACGCGGCTCGCCTATCAGGCCTACCTGAAGAAGTACCTCCGCTGCGTCAAAGGCGTGGACGACAATCTCAAACGCCTCTTCGACTACCTGAAGAAGGAAGGCCTCTACGACAACACGGTCATCATCTACACCGGCGACCAGGGATTCTGGCTGGGCGAGAAAGACTACCAGGACAAGCGCTGGGCCTACGATCCCTCCATGCGCATGCCCTTCATCGTCCGCTATCCGGAGAGCATCAAAGCCGGCACCCGCACGGACGCCATCGTCGAGAATGTCGATTACCCCGCGCTTATGCTGGACTTCGCCGGCATCAAACGTCCCGCTGACATGCAGGGCCGTTCCTTCAAGGCCATCTGCGAAACCGGCAAAGAACCGAAGGGCTGGAAGAAGGCCGCCTACTACCGCTACTGGATGCACATGGCGCACCACGACAACCCCGGCGAAATGGCCATCCGCACCAAGACCCACAAACTGATTTACTTCTATGGCGCGGACTACCAAGGACAGAAACAGACTCCTCCCGCGTGGGAACTCTATGACTTGCGCAAAGATCCCGAGGAGATCAACAACGTCTACGACCAACCCGCCTATGCCAAGGTCCGTGATCGATTGAAGGAACAGTTCGCCCGCCTGCGCAAAAAGATCGGCGACGACGGCAGTCACTATCCCGCCTGTGAAAAGATCGTTCAGGAATTCTGGGACTACGACGAAGCTGACCGCAAGAAGGCCATCCAGATCTCCCACGACTTCAAAGCCGCCCGTGAAGACTTCCTCAAGAATCCGCCGAAGCGGAAATCGAAATCGAAATCGAAACCCAAGCAGAAGTAGTTGTTCCGGCTTACTTGGGTATCAGGTCTGATGCCTCGGGCCCATCCTGAGGCAAGCCTGTCACTTCACCTGACGCGGGCTTTGCAGATACGCGATGAGTTGTTTGACCTGGGTCGGATTCAGGACCTGCAACAGTCCTTCGGGCATCATGGAAAGCTCACTCGCAGTCATCACGGCGATATCGTCACGCGCCAAGGTGAGGATTTCGGCGGCGGTGACGAGGGTGATAGTGCGCGGGTTCTGCTGGGTGATGACGCCGGTGAGACTCCGCTCATCTTTGGTTTCAACATTGGTGGTACGGTAGTCGTTCGGAATCTCACCGTTCGGATCCAGGATATTATGAAGCAGGTAGTCGAGGTCGGAACGATTTGAACCGGTGATGTCGGGACCGACCTTGCCACCGATACCGAAGAGCGTGTGGCATTGGCCGCAGATGAGGTTGAAGATGTCGCGTCCCTGCTTCAGGTCAGCCGGCGTGGCTGACAGATTTGTAAGTTCCTTTTTGTAGCGGGCGATCTCCTGTTTCCGCTCGGCGGGGCTCTCGCGAAGCAGACCCCAGTGTTTCTTCACCGCCTGATCGATCGCGGCTTGCTTGAATCGCCGAAGCGGACGGACGATTTCCGCAGTGATGTCACTGCGGGGAACTCGTTTATCGCCAATGGCCTTCAGTAACTCGATGGCATAACTGGCGCGGGAAATCAGGGTGTTCAGAAGGGCACGACGGGCAATGGGAAGACGCAGCTTGGGATACAGTTCCAACAATATGCCGGGCAGTTTCGGATGGTTGACCGCGCTGACAGCCTGGATTGCCGCGAGCCGCATCTTCGGTTGTTTGAAGAGGGAGACGCAGAGCTCGAACAGCGCGCCGTCTTTTGCCGCTGCGAGCGAAGCCAGTGCCTTGCGGCGAGCTTCAACAGGTTGTTTTTGATCGGCGACCTGCTTCCTCAAACTGGCGAGTGCATCGCTGCTGCCGAAGATGCTGGCGAGTGCTCCGGCCAGTTCGCGAACCTCGGCATTGGGACTTTTCTTGAGACGCTTCTCGACCGGCTCCCAGTCTTTGGGCATCTCGACCCTTGCCGAACCACGAAGGCCGTCGCGCATTCCTCTGAGGATATCGAGGTCGAGCTGCGCATCGGTGTTGATGCCCAGGACTTCCACCAAGGCATCAATGCCCTCATCGGCAGACACCGGAACGGTCAGACTGAATAAGATCAGGAAAACGAGTAGGAGATGCTTCATGAAATGGGAACGATCACTTGTCCAAATTCGGCAATGCCAACGCCAACGCGGTCGTCGCCCACGCACCGGCGCTGATGGAAATGAACTGATCCTTGCCGTGGGGATAGCCGGATTCGTAATAGGTCTGAAACGGCTTGGCGCGGGTCTTTACGTGCCACGAACCGTCTGGGAGTTGACTGCGGAGCAGATACAGCATTCCTCGTTGGTAGGCGGGATCGTCGGTTGGAAGCCCCCCAGCTTGATGAAGCGCTGCCAATGCTGTGGCCGTGGCGTAGGCGTCACTTTTCATCTCTGAAGTTTGCGCCCATCCACCGTCTTCGCGTTGTGTTTCGCGCAGAACCTTCGCGGTTCGTGCGAGTTCCTTTCGTTCGCCGAGCAGTTGCAGAGTTCGCAATCGATGCACGCGATCTTGGGTATCTGCTCCGACGGTTTCGAAGACCCATTCCCGGATCTCCTTGAAGCGTGACTTCAGCGGCGTCTGAAGTTCGAGACTGCCAAAATTGACCAGTGCCCGCATGGCACCGTGCGAGGAGGTGAAGGGGCTTTTGGTGCTCGGTGGTCGCGGAGACGACGGTTTCCAGTGCGGGAGGTCTTTCTGCCAAACAAGTAGGTAGTGAGCGACGGCATCGGTGGACTTGTCCGCCTGCCAACCACCGTGCTCCAAGGTGCGCATCGCCCAGCCGGCCGTTTCAACCTGGCCGCCCTGTCCGCTGCCCTTCAGATAGCGCTCGCGGTTTTTGGCGAGGAAATCAGCAGTGAACTTTATCTGGCGGGCGAGTCCACTCTCGTCGATGGCGAACCCTCGATCGCGGGCGGTGGTCAGCGCGATCGCCGGATAGGCCTGATTGTGACAGGTGAAACAACGTGCCCGTTTCTCGCGCGAGACGCGCATTCCGGATTCGAGAAGGGGGATGGACTTTTCAATCGCTGCCCGGATGGCCAGATCGCTCGGGCCGGATTCGGCCGCGAACGTCGGCGCACCCGAAGCCAGGAGGACTGCGAACAGAATTCCAAAGCAGTAATGGTTCATTTTTTCAATTCCATGGCGATGATCTCAACGCCACTGATCTGCGTGGTGCCGGTCTTCGCAGTCAGTTTTACGCGAATGTTTCCGGCGCTTTTGATATCGGAGACTGTGCGAGTAACTCCGGTCATTTCGCCAGACATTGAAAACGCTTTTGCCACGACCCGATCCTGAACCTGGATATCAAACGCGCGGGCCTTTCCATCGGGATTGGCGAAAGTCAGTCGCACTTCATAGCGACCGGGTTTCAGGCCTTTGACATTCAATGATTCGAGACCTTCAAATCCCGAAGCGGCAACCCACGGCCAACCTTCGCCGGCGTTCACCCAGACAGAGTGATGATAGTAACGACGGGGCTCGGCGGGAATCGTTTCGATCTGGAGCTCGGGGGAGGGCCCGCCGACATTCGGATAGTCGAGCCACAGGGTTCCGGATTCGGTCATGCGATCTGCCGGTGCGCCGAAGTTCAGCCCGATCCGTTGGATCTTGCCGTTGAGTGTTTTCCCATCGACGGCACCCCAAACGGTCCATTGCTCATGGGTTTCGGGCAGGCTGTAGAGGGCAAGGCCGGTGGGCAGGGGGTAGCTGCAGGTGCAGCCCTTGTAGAAGTAGGGAACGTTCAACACGCCGTTGGCCGGGATCACGCTGTTCGAACATCCGGAACGAGGTCCGCTGATGTTGATTGTGCCGCTGTCGATGCGCTTGTCATAGAACGCCGCGGTTCCCGATCGCATCGTGTAGATGTTCCCGTAGTCGAAGCCACCATCGCAGCCGTAGCTCTTGGGAAACACGCGCGGTTCCTTTTCGCCGGTGAGCGGATTCTTGCGAAAACCCGCCTTGGGCTGCTCGGGTTTCCAATCGTCCTTCTGGGTGGGCGGTCGGTATTGGCTGGGTTGCACGGTCTTGAGATCCACTTTCGCAAAGCTCTGCTGTTTCAGAAATCCGGTTTCTTCATCGGTGAGGATTCGGCCGGTGTAGACATCGGAAAAGCTGGGCGGTAACAGCCGGTAATCGACTCCGCCTTTGCGGGTGGAAGCGTCCAACCAATCCTTGGTGGTCGACATCATGACGCCGTCGATGAACTTGGGTTGCGGTGAACGCTTGAAATGTCCGAGCGTATCGTCGAACCACAGTACACCCAGCGGAGCTTTCACGAGTTCATCGGGGCTGACACTGAAATCGCCATCGTAATTCGTACTGCCCGGCAGCGCTCCATCGCGGGAGGTCACCTGCAGTCGGCCGTTCTTCTGGATCAGCAGTATGCCACCGTAAGGCCGGACTGATTTCAGCGCGCGTTCCCGCGCGGGCTTGTCGAGTGAAACGTCCGGGTGAACAAAGATCAGCGTGGCGAAGTAGGGAGGAGCTTCGAAGTGTGTCGGATCAGCAAGCCGAACCGAGACGCGTCGGCCGTAGAGGCCCCAGCCGAGCAGCTGTTGCCGGAGATCCGCGACCCGCTTGGGATCGCGTTCCACGACCGTGAGCATCCATTCGGTTTCCTTGGCGAGTTGCCGAAGTGTCGGCGCATCGGGGGCACCCAGAAACAGCGCGTAACCATGTCGCGAAGGCACTGCAGTCTGGATTTCCTGCGCCCGCTGCGTGACCTCGAGACGATCCGACTGATCCGACTGATCCGACTGATACACCCGCGCCGATTTACCTTTCGAATCACCGAACGCATATAACCTGCCTTCCACCGTGGACACCACCAGCTTCCCATCAGCGGCGACCATCGAATGGATCTCGCCGGTCACCTTTGGAAAACCATTCGTAAAGAGAAACTCCCGCGCGCCAGCCCGGATGGTCGTGCGCACGTCGGCCACGCCCGCTGTCCGGAGACGATCCTCGTGCCGGACGTAATTGATACCGAGATCCGCCAGCAGACTTTTACGTTTGGTCTTCTTTTGTTCTTCCTTCCCGGGGAGCGAGGCATACCAACCGCCCGGAAGCCGGCCGGCCTTGGGGAGGTTGAATTCCCGGAGCGCGCCAGTTTTCAGATCGAAGCGACCGGGATAGGCATTGCTGCTGGGCACGACCAGTTCGTCGCCTTCGATCAACAGGTATCCCTGCGGTGCGATGCCGGCAAGAGCGACCGCATCGTGAGGTTGCTGTCCGAAGAGGTGCCCGGCGCTGTCGTTGAGCCAGATCTTCTTTCCCGTGGCCGCATCCAGGCAATAGATGAACACGCCTTCAAATGGCCAGACACCGGCAGCGAAATAGACGCGACCCTCCTTCAGCACTGCGCCGCCCCGAATCGGCCACACGGAAATGAGGCGTTTGTTCCCGATCAGTTTTCGTTCGGATGGAACAGAACGAAATTTCCAGCCGAGCTTTCCGCTGCTGGCGGAAACGCTGTAGAAGTATCCGTCGTCTGATCCGAAGAGCACCTGATCTTTCCAGGCCACGGGTGCGAGCCTTACCGGTCCGTTGGCGATGAAGCGCCAGAGCTGGCGACCGGTGGTTGTATCGTAGGCGGTGACACTGTCCTCACGGCCCGAGGCAAGGAAGATCCGTCCGTCCTTGATCACCGGCTCGTAGCCCCGATCAAACTGGAGCCGAACGTCGTTGAAGGCAGGTTCCGGTTTCGGCAATGAGCGCTGCCACAACAGGTCGAGTTTGGCTGGCAATTCGTCGGGACTTTCCGCCGTGCGGCCACTGTCGTAGCGCCACATCGGCCAATCAGCGGCGGCGAGTTGGACTGGCACTACCAAAATAAGCGACAGGAGGAGAATGAGGTTCTTCATGGGTTAGCTGCTGGATGATCAGATCTGCGAGCGATACATCCAGAAAAATTATCGGTGAACTGTGCGTCCCGGCAAACCTTGGACAAAGGAATTGTGAAGAACGTTCTGCAACTATTCCGGGTCTTGGTCCCAGATCAGGGCACGGGCGCGAGCATGTTGGAGTTCCCGCTTTGTAGGTTCCCCAAGTTCATCGAGCTTAGCGTGCCGGGCCTGAAGGGCTCGAACAAGTTCGCGCCCACACACAAAGCGTGAACTCCAACTGGCAACAGGTTCGGAATCGGAATTGACCAAGGAATCATCCGGCACCAACGTCGGCCGATGAATTCATCCATTCTTTCAACAGGATCACGCCGGTCGTTCCTCGCCAAAACCGGCGCTTTGTCCGCCGCCGCCACATTCGGGTTTCAGCAGACTGGACGTTCCGCCCCGAAGGCTTCCGTCCAGGGCATCAAAGTGATCAGTCAGTTGCCCGAGATGTATCACGGTTGGCCGACGCTGACGCGGCGGGCCAACGGTCAGCTCCTGGTCGTCTGCTCCGGTGGCCGAGAAGGGCATATTTGTCCATTCGGTCGCGTTGACCTGATGCGTTCGAATGACGACGGCAATTCCTGGACCTTTCCGCGGACGGTGATCGACGGCGTGATCGATGACCGCGATGCCGGCGTGTTGGAGACGGCCAAAGGCAGCCTGCTCGTGACGACTTTCACATCGCTTGCGTACGAGAGCTACATCCTCGACAAACAACTGGCGAAACCACTCGGCAGTCCGGGCGCCTGGTCGCAGGCGAAACGTGACAAGTGGCTCGCCGCCCACAACCGCATCAGCAAGGAAGAGCGCGATGCGGAACTTGGCGAGTGGATGATTCGTTCCACGGACGGTGGGATCACCTGGAGCGAGCGCTATGCCACCGTGGTGAACAGCCCTCATGGCCCGAACCAACTCAGCGACGGTCGGCTGCTGTACGTCGGCAAAAAACTTTGGCACCACGCCAAAGAGGTTGGCGTGTGTGAGTCGAAAGATGATGGCAAGTCATGGCAATGGCTGGCGGGAATTCCAATTCGCCCGGGTGACGCCGAGCAGGACTATCACGAACTGCACGCGGTTGAAGCGGCGAGTGGAAAACTCATCGCGCACATTCGAAACCACAACAAGGTCAATGCCGGGGAAACACTTCAATCAGAATCGACTGACGGTGGACAATCCTGGTCAGAACCTCATTCGATCGGCGTCTGGGGTCTGCCGTCGTTTCTTACCAAACTACGTGACGGGCGCCTGCTGATGACTTACGGGCATCGACGAAAACCCTACGGAAACCAGGCCCGAGTCAGCAGCGATGAAGGAAAGACCTGGTCGGAGCCGATGATTGTTTCCGGAGATGGTGCGGGCGGCGATCTTGGTTATCCCAGCACGGTGGAAATTGCCGACGGTTCCCTGGTGACGGTCTGGTATGAGAAGATGAAAGGGTCGAGCCTCGCCGTTCTGCGACAGGCACAATGGAAACTCGATTGATTCTCCAGATCTCTGACGCCGAATGAAAACAACACTCTGCCTCATTGCCGCTCTGGCCGGACTCACGTCGATCCGGGGAGGCGACGTGAATCAGCCGTGGACGCGCCACACGATTGACGATTCGTCCCGCGGAGCCGATGGCACCCGGCTCGGGGATGTGAACCAGGATGGACTCCCGGACATTGTGACCGGTTGGGAACAGGGCGGAATCACCCGGGTTTACGTGAATCCCGGTCCGGCCAAGGCGAAGGAGAAATGGCCGGCCGTCACGGTCGGAGAGGCGCGTTCCGTCGAAGACGCGGTCTTCGTTGATCTGGATAGCAACGGCGTTCTCGACGTGGTCAGCAGTTGCGAAGGGAAACGCATTGCGATGCTGATCCATTGGGCACCGAAGCGTTCTGATTACATGAACGCCGGTTCGTGGCGAACCGAGGAACTGCCGGGCGCGGCGAACAAGTTCCGCTGGATGTTCGCCACGCCCCTGGACGTGAATCAGGACGGACGGACAGATATAATTGCCGGTGGCAAAGGCACCGGTTCGGAACTCGGTTGGTGGGAGGTTCCTTCAGAACGACCGCGAGACCTTTCCGCGTGGCGCTGGCATCGCCTGCGCCCGATGGGTTGGCTGATGTCCCTTGAGACTGCGGACATGGATGGCGACGGCGATGCGGACATCATCTACACGGATCGGAAAGGCAAGGTGCCCGGCGCATTCTGGATGGAAAACACCGGCCGGAAATGGAAGGAACATCTGATCGGAGTCAAAGGGCGCGAAGCGATGTTCCTCAAACGCTTTGATCTCGATCGCGACGGGATGGAGGACGTGATTGTCGCCACCCGCCCGAAGCATGTGGTGTTCTGTCGCCGGCTGAACTCCGCGGGCACGAGTTGGAAAGAGTATCCGATTAAACTGCCCGAAATCGCTGGCGATGCCAAAGCGGTGAATGTCGCCGATTTTGACGGCGACGGAGTTTTGGAAATAGTTTTCAGCACTGAACGGGCGAGTGGCAAACAGGGTGTATGTCGATTGGTCCCGACCGCCGGCGTCACCGGTGGCAAATGGGAACTGCGGCCGATCAGCGGCATCGACGGCGTGAAGCACGATCTCGTGGAAGTTCTGGATCTCGACGGCGATGGCGACCTTGATGTCATAACCTGTGAGGAAGTAAAAAATTTCGGCCTGATCTGGTATGAAAATCCGCTGAAGTAGTTGGACCGCCACGATCTCATTCGTGCGCCAGCCGGTTTCCGCCACCCAACTATCTTTCTCGGCTCTACTTCGCAGCTTCGATGAAGGCGAGCAGATCGGCCATCTGGGCGGTGGAGAGATCCTTGTAGAGCTCTTCCGGCATGAGGGATTTGCCGCTGCTCTTCATGCCGCGAACCTTGCTGCGGATGAAGGTTTGTTCGATCCCATTGGCCATGCGCAAGGTGATGTGAGTCGGGGTCTCATTCGCGATGACCGCCGTGTAACTGAAGTCGTCGTCGGTATCGACGTTGAAGGCCATATACTGCGGCGCGACCTCGGCGTTGGGATCGATGATGTTCATCAACAGCTTTTCACGGCCGGTGTTCTTGATGGTGACCATGTCCGGTCCGAGCAGATGTCCTTCCCCATTTGCACGATGGCAGGTGGCGCAACGGAGGGCGTAGATTTCCTTACCTTTCCCGGCATCGCCCTTCAGCGTCATGGAAGGTTTGTATCTGGCCGTTAGCTCGGCCACCGTCTGGAGCTTCTGTTCGCCCAACACTTTGATTGCTAGGCTGCGGACGGAACTGGATCGACTTCCGCGGAGCGCCTGAACCTGTTGCGCGGCGAGCGAAGATGCTTTGACCCCGCCGGCAGCAATCGCTTTCAGCAGTTGAACGGCGCGTGAGTTGTTGGCGACGAAACTCCGGATAATCTGCGCCTGCGCTGCCATATCAAACGACTTCCATTGCGCGAGGAGATCGCTTCCCACCGCGGAATCAGAAAATGCCAATACGCTCGCCAGCGCGGTGCCGCCCACGGCCTGGTCATTCAACAAGGGGAGCAGGGTGGCTTTCGCGCCGCCGTAGCCCGCTACGGACAGCATCCTTATCGCGGCCGTCCGCAGATCGGCCGGGGCCTTCGGATTGGTGGCGACCTTCTGGGAAGAATTGATGAGGTGCTGAAGGACTCCTTCCGTATCCATCTTCGTCACATCCAGCCGCTTGCGCTTCAAGCCCGTGTTCAAGGAGGTGAGCAGCGACATGGACGTGCTTTCGCTGGTCGAAGCGACCGCGAAGCGGATCACCGCCCGGGATCCATCCTGATCGCCTTGAGTGCCGATCATTCTCGCAAGTTCGGCGAGGGTTGAGCGATCCGCGTGCTTGTTGGCATAGACTGAGAAGAGTCTGGCGGCGTCCGTTCGCGTCGCGTTCAGCACGGCCCCGCGAGTCCATTTAGCACTGGCATCCTGTGCGAGAATCTCAGCCAAAGCCGGGAGCCGGTCGGAGGACTGGACCAAGGCCAATGAAAGCGCGAGTTGATACCGGACTTTCGCCGAATCATCGCCGCCCATCGACGTCAGCCGATTGATGATCGCGGCATTCGGCCGGGCACCGGGCACCAAACGTTCGGCCAGCTTGATCGCGTGCACTCTTACGCGTTCATCGGAGTCGGCGAGGCCACGTAGCACGACTCCCTGCTTCAGGCCGCTCAAACCGTCCAGGACATGCAGCGCGTGCAGGCGTGTGAGCGGTTTCTTCGAGTTGGTGGCCACATCGAACAACGGCCCAATCGCTCGACGATCCTGCCGTTCGAACAACAGGCGCGCGGCGGTTTCTCGCTGCCAGGCATTGTCATGTTCCAGCGCAGCAACCAAATCGGTGGTGGTTGCTTTGGCGAAGGTCAGCGGGCGGTGATATTTGAAATCCTTCGGCGTGATCCGGTAGATGCGACCGCGATCATTGCCGCTATTGAGATCCACATGCTGCTTGATCTCCTCAGGGATCGACCAGGGATGCTCGATGGTTTCGCGATACATGTCCGTGATGTAAAGGCAGCCATCGGGACCGTTGGCAAAATGCACGGGCCGGAACCAGTTGTCGGTGCTCGCGATGAACTCGCGTTTTTCTTCGCCATCGGGCCGCCGAGCGCTCAGGTCCACACCGTTCTCCTCGATCAGTTTGCGATGCACGAGATTGCCACCCGCATCGCCCACAAAGAGATTGTTCTCGAATCCCGGCGGATAGGCATTCCCTCGGAACAAGGTGAGGCCGGTCGCACCGGTGAAGTATCCGGAGACGCGCCCGCCACCTTCCACGCTTCCCCTGACCACGCCGCTGATTCGCCAACGCGTGCGGATAACGCGCCAAGGCTCATCCGGACTGAGCCGAAACACCTCGGCCGCCGCACCATCCACCGCGATGCCGACGCGCGGACTTGGCATAGTGAACAGCGGGTTGAGCCCCTGATAGTGGTAGTCATACATGACCGCCTGGGCGTGGGAGGAATTGCTGCAGGTAAACTTCCGTCCTTCATTGTCAAAGCTCATCCCGTATTGACCGCCGCCGGTCTCGATGCGGATCTCGTGGGTGCGCGGATCAAAACTGAAATCGGCGCGTCGCAGAGTGATCGCCTTCGAATCCGGTTCCCCCGGACGTTTCACCTTCCCACCCGCGGAACTGGCGGTACCGTGGATCCGGTTGTCCATCCCGAACTGGAAACTGTTGAACAAGGCCTGAACATTCAGGCGGCTCGCCCCGGCGGCAAATCCGGTAAACACCACCTTCCGCTCATCTGCCTCGCCATCCCCATCGACATCCTTCAACCACCAGATATTTGGAGTCGCGCCGACATAGAGCCCGCCACCGTAGGCCACGACCGCGGTTGGCCATGGCAACTCCTTCGCGTAGATGGTCGCCTTTTCATAAACTCCATCGCCATCCACGTCTTCAAGCATGCGAATGCGCCCGAGATGCGGGTCCTCCTCGCGTCGTTCGGAATAATCGATCATCTCCACGACGAACAATCGGCCGCGCTCATCGAAACACATGGTGACGGGATCGATCACCTCCGGTTCATGGGCGGCGAGTTCGAGACGAAAGCCTTCCTTCACGCTGAAGGTCTTCAGTGCGTCTTTGGGTTCAGTTGCGGGAACGCGCGGCATCTCCTCGGCGGTCACTTTGGGTTCGGCCGCATGAGATGACGGTTGTATGCCCAACAGGAAGCCGAGCAGGGCTGAGGAAAATCGCATCCTATTAGGACGGCACAGCACGGATGATTCGTCAAAGAAATTGGATCGGACGTCGAATGTGGCGGCGAGCGTGAGCGAATGGTTTCCCTTGCGCCATGATCCACTCGCTCACGCTCGCCGCCACGGTCGGAACTTGTCCGTTGCAATCTTTATCGGGCGTAAGAGTATCTGCTCCATGAACACAATGATCGACCGAAGGGCATTCATACAACGCGGAATGCAGGGTACACTGGCATTGGGTGCATGCTCGATGCTGCCCCAGGTGCAGGCGGCGGCCGGGGGGATGACCTTGGGATTCAGCACCTACGGAATGCATGACCTCAAAACCGAGGCCGCGATTCGTCAGCTCAAGCAGATCGGCTATGACGCGGTCGAACTTACGATCTGGCCCGATTGGGACGCGAATCCCGCCGCGCTTTCCGCCGATCGCAGACGATCGATCCGAAAGGTTCTGGAAGACACAGGAATTGTATTGAGCAGTTTCATGGGGAAATTCAAAATCTCGAATCGGAATGCCGATCACCGTTCCGTGATGGATCGCATCCGGCTCGCCGGTCAACTCGGGCGCGATCTTTCACCCGGTCACGCGCCGCTGATTCAATCAACGCTCGGTGGCAAGAAATGGGAGGACATGAAGGATCTCTATCTCCGCCAACTCGAAGATTGGGCCAAGGTTGCCGAAGCTGAACGGACGGTCGTGGCCATCAAGCCGCATCGCGGCGGAGCGCTGAGTCGCCCGAGCGAAGCCGCCTGGTTGATCAAGAAACTAGGCAACCCCCAATGGCTGCGCATGTGCTACGATTACAGCCACTACGATTTCCGGGACATGACATTGGAGGATACCATTGCGGAGGCCTTGCCCTACACCTCCCATATTGCAATCAAGGAAGCGGTGAAGAAGGACGGTAAGCTGATGTTCGTAAATCCCGGCCGGGGCGGCAGAACTGATTTCGCCAAACTGATTGGCCTGTTCCACGCCGGCGGATATCGCGGGGATGTGTGCTGTGAAGTCAGCAGCCAGGTCTGGCGCCAGAAAGGCTATGATCCGATTGCCTCCGCCCGGCAGTGCTACAAGTTCATCGCGCCCGAATTCAAGAAAGCCGGAGTCAGTCGCTGAAGCCCAGTGCAGGAACCGGAAGGTTTTGGTCAAGCGAACCTCTTACGGGATCTCGGATCTACTTCACTATCGCGCGCCGGGAGGTTTGAAATAACTCAGCACGCGGGTGAGGACTTTGCCGCCGGGGAGGCGATACGGATTCCCGCCGAGTTCGAGATAGTGGGAGCAATGATCCCGGCGCCGCTTTTACCCCCAGGCGCCCACGGAACCTGAATTCTGAAATCGTCAGGACCGAAATCTCTCGCTAGCCTCCCGGCCCATGAAGCTCTCAAACCTGTTTTCTTTCCTCGCCGCATGTACACTTTGCGTCGGCGCCGGCGCAGCAGATCATCCGCAGCCCTTTGGACCAAAATTCCCAAACCTTGATGGAGCTGCCACCGGTCAGTGGTGGCAGACGGCTGCTCCTCCGGCGAAGAAGGGCAAGAACAGGCGCAAACCCAAACGCGTCATCGATACCGATGTGCCGCGCGATCAGGTGGTGGCGTTCGCGGTCTACACTCATGACAGCGGAACCCTGAAGATGTCCGCCCAGCTGTATCCGCTCAAACCGGGCGAGGAACGCGAGGTCCGACTGGAGCTGAAGAAGAACGGCAATTGGACCGAGGTCCGTCGCGCGCAGGTGCTCTATCCCGGATGGAGTGCGCATTTCCGATTGCGGAACTGGGACAACAACAAAGGGTTTGCCTACCGCGTGCGCCACGGGAAGAAAGCCCTGTTCGAAGGGTTCATTCGCCGTGACCCGATCGAGAAGGACGTGATCGTGGTCGGAAATCTCTCCTGCAACTCAAGTCGCACCAAGGGCCCCCGTGACCGGATCATCGAGAATATCAAGATTCAGGATCCGGACGTTTTGTTTTTCGCCGGTGACCAGACCTATCACCATACGCAACACACTGCGGGTTGGCTTGAGTTTGGTCTGCAGTTCCGCGAGATCATGAAGGACCGTCCGGTCATCTCGATCCCCGACGATCACGATGTGGGACAGGCGAACATCTGGGGCGAGAGTGGCAAGGTCGCCTCCACACCCGCTGGTCCGACCGGGGGCTTCTACTACCCGGTGGGATACGTGAACATGGTGCAACGTCATCAGACCTGGCATCTGCCTGACGCCTGGGATCCCCGCCCGATCGAGCGCGGCATCGGCGTTTATTACACCCGCATGCGCGTGGGTGGGGTTGACTTCGCAATCCTCGAAGACCGCAAGTTCAAGAGCGGTCCGGAAAACAAGATTCCGAAAATGGGTCCTCGTCCCGATCACATCAATGATCCGAAGTACGATCGGAATTCCGTGGATGTAAAGGGCTTGAAACTCCTGGGCGATCGCCAACTGCAATTTCTCGATGAATGGAGTCAGGATTGGAGCGGCGCGGAAATGAAGGCCGTGCTTTCCCAGACCGCGTTTTGTGGAGCAGTGCATCTGCATGGTTCCCCCCAAAACCGCCTGCTGGCTGATCTCGATTGCAACGGCTGGCCGCAGACCGGACGGAACCTGGCCCTCGAAGGAATTCGCCGCGCCTGGGCGCCGCATCTCTGCGGTGACCAGCATCTGGCCGTTCTTGTTCAACACGGGATCGACGACCATCGCGACGGACCGTTCGCATTCACCAGCCCGGCACTCGTCAACACCATCTACGGTCGCTGGTGGCATCCGGAAGATGAGAAGCCCGGTCCGAATCCGATCCCGAACAGTCCGCTGCCGTGGACGGGAGATTTCGAGGACGGACTTGGCAACCTGATCACCATGCACGCCTACGCAAATCCCGAGAATCGGGCCGACGAACTGAAACGGGCGGACGGCTACGGTATGGTCCGTTTCAACAAGAAGGATCGCAGCATCACGTTTGAATGTTGGCCGCGCTTTTGCGATGTGAAGGACGGCGACAAGGTGCAGTTCGCGGGTTGGCCGGTCACGATCAATATGGAAGACAACGATGGTCGCAAAGCGGTCGGTTATCTGCCCAAACTGAAGTTTGAAGGAAATACCCGGCCGGTTGTCCAAGTGATTGAAGACGCATCGGGCGAAGTGCTCTACACCTTGCGGGTTCACGGAAGCTTCCAGCCTCCCGTTTATTCCGAGGGCAGCCATACGATCAAGATCGGTGCCGACAAACCCGATGCCAAAACCTTGGGTGGACTGCAACCGAAGGCGAAGCAGCAGGCCGGTTCCAAAACCATCCGGCTTTAGTTCGTCAGAGAGAAGGTTCCGCACAAGTCAGCACAACTCCCTCACGCTCGCGGCCACATAGGTCGAAAAAAAGAAAACCGGGACCCGACTATCGGGTCCCGGTTTCTTCAATGTGTTCCCCGGTCAAACTGCTGCCAGTAGCGGCACATTGTTGACCGCGTTGAAGGCTGGCGAATTCCGGTGCGCGGGCGTGCTCTCCACCACCCGCTCGGCTTTCCACTTGGTCTCTTCCTCGACCTCCAAGCTTCAACCCGCGATCGCTGGCGAGACTGCGCGCTTCAGATTGGAGTTTTGGAGTGTTAAAAACAGGTTCGAACTTTTTCTGCAACTCGCTAGCCTCCGTCGTGTCCTAGGACGCAATCACGTGGAAGACGGAGCCGTCATACAAACAACAAAGCTGACGAAGCGTTTTGGCAATCAGTACGCGCTGAACGGCGTTGACCTGACCGTCAATCCGGGGGCGATCGGTCTGTTGGGTCCGAACGGCGCTGGTAAAAGCACGTTGATCAAGTGCCTTTTGCAACTTCAGAAGATCACTTCCGGCGGCGCGAAACTGCTGGGACGGGACGTTAGCCGTGAAGGGCGGGACATTCGGACCAAGGTCGGCTACACCCCCGAGCAGGACTGTCACATTCCCGGAATGGTCGGCTGCGAATACGTGACCTATTGCGCCCAACTTTGTGGATTGCCCTTCGAAAACGCGCGTCAGCGGGCTCACGAGACCCTTGATTTTGTGGGCATGGGCCAGGAGCGCTATCGCAAGATCGACTCCTATTCCACCGGCATGAAACAGCGGGTGAAGATTGCGCAGGCGATCGTTCATGACCCGCAGATTGTCTTTCTCGACGAACCTACCAACGGCTTGGATCCCAAAGGGCAGGCACAGATTCTGGATCTCATTCAGAATCTGTGGAAGGAGCACCAGATGACCGTCGTGCTTTCCTCCCACCTGCTGCACGACGTCGATCGGATCTGCGAACAGATTGTGATCATCGGGAAGGGCAAAGTGCTGGTGCACGATTCCCTGGAGAACCTGAAGGCCCGGAGAGCGGGTGCCGCCGAGGTGGTCGTTCCGGACCGACACGGTGAACTCATCGCAGCCTGCGAAAAGCGCGGTTGGAAGAGTTCGGTTGAAACCAACGGCCATATCAAGGTCGACCATCGCTCCGAGAATCTGAACGAACTCATCCGGCTCATGGATGAGCTCAAGATCACCCCGCTGGAGATCATTCCCAGCCCAAACGCACTGCAGGAAATGTTTGTGCAAGCACTAAGGATCGGAAATGCCGCTGATTGAGACGGGTTACAGACACTGGGGCGGCCGGGCGAAAGGAATCTGGTATCGCCGCGCCGTGATCGCGCAGACCAGCCTTCGCGCATCACTGGCGAGCGCGTGGATCAAGCGGCTTGTCGCGTTCTCATGGATCAGCAGCCTGCTGATGGTTTCGGCTCTCTTTGTGGTCGGTCAGCTGATCGTGCCCGACAGCATCGTATTTGCACTGCTGGACAACCTGGACCCAAGACTTCGCGCGTTGACCGGCGGGGTTGCGAATTGGCTGGAAAGCAATCCGGACATCGCGGTCCACACTGCCTACAATTATCTCTTCTACATATACAGTACCACCCTTTCAGGAGTGTGTTTCGTGGCGATCGCAGTGGCCATTCCTCATCTGATCACGCTGGATCTGCAGAGCCGGGCGATTCTGGTCTACTCCTCAAAGGCACTGACGCGATTCGACTATTTTCTGGGCAAGCTGATGGCCATCGTCTCGTTGCTCGCGCTCCTTTGGTTGGGGCCCTTGCTGGCGTCATGGTTTGTGGGCAACGCGTTGGCCCCCAGTTTGAAATACTTTCTCTACTCCCGTTATGTCCTGCTCAACGTGCTGTGCCACGCTGGTGCCGGGATGCTGATTTTGGGCGTGCTCGCTCTCGGGGTTTCCGCCACCTCCAAGAAAGAAAAAGGTGCCACCGCCACCTGGGTTTCCATTTGGCTGTTGGGAGTGGGGATCGCGACGCTGCCGCTCAAACGGTGGCTGGATCATTGCAGCATCGGCTACAATCTCGATCAGCTCGGCGTCTACTTTTTCAATGTGCAAGCTGATCTGGGGCCGGCCGCCGCTGCCATCCGGCCCCTCCAACGATTCATCGACGGGATCTCCGGCCGACGGGGTGACGGACCGATGTTGTTGCAAGATCCGCACATGACCGGCGTGTGTGTGGCGCTGGGAATCCTGCTGGTTTCAGCGATCACCATTCTCATCTGCCGCGTAAAACCCGAATGAGTGCGATCGTCGAAGTCACCAAAATGAGCCGTTGGTACGGCATGGTCATGGGGCTGAACAACATCAGCTTCGAGCTTCATCCCGGTTTGACCGGTTTGGTCGGGCCGAATGGTGCTGGCAAGAGTACCCTGATCTCCATCATCACGGGCCAGCTGAAACCCAGTTCCGGCACGGTCAAAGTATTTGGAGCCTCGCCCTACAACAATCCCGCTGTGCTGCGACGGATTGGCTATTGTCCGGAGCGCGAATCCCTGCCTACCGATCTGCGCCCCGCAGATTGGCTTCGCGGCCTGGGACTGCTGGCTGGCATGTCCACGTCGGTTGCCCGACAGCGAGCCGAGTCCATGCTCGATCGCGTGGGGCTCGCCCGGGAGCATTGGCACAAGAAAATGGGCGAGTATTCGAAGGGCATGCGCCAGCGAGCCAAGCTCGGGCAATCGCTCATCCACAATCCGGACCTGATCGTCCTCGATGAACCGATGAACGGGCTTGATCCGATGGGACGTGAGGAAGTCGCCCGGATCCTGAAGGAACTTGTGGAGGACGGCGTAAGCATTCTCATCTCCAGCCACATCCTGGCCGAACTCGAATCTCTCTGCGGCACCAACATCATCTTGAACTGGGGCCGGGTCATCGCCTCCGGCAGCAAGAATGAAATCCGCGCGGATGTTCGCAACTGGTCTGAGGAATTGTCCATTGTCTGTGACGATCCCGAGAAACTCGCCGGCGTGCTGTTCGAAGCCGGAGTCCTGGCTGGTTTCGATATTGATCCGGAAACCGACTCGCTGAAGATTCGCGTAAAGGATCAGGAAACTTTCTATCCCCGTTGGACCGGTCTGTTGCTGGAGAGTGGGGTGACCGTGTTCGAGGTCTGCGGCCAGAGCCGATCCCTGAAACAGATATTTGAAAAGGTGACCACGTGAGCAGCGAAGCCGAACCCATCCGATCCTCAACGCTCGAACTTGAGCCCGGGCTGATCCGATCCTGCCAGGGCATCTGGTTGTTCGCACGGCTGAACCGCTGGACCGTCGGTGGATTTCTCCTCTTCGTCCCTTTGCTCTGTCTGGTGAGCATTGATGCAAAATCCCAGAGCGACTTTCTGGAACTCGCGATTTCCTTCTACCAGTTCTTCCTGTTGCCGATCTACTGCCTGTCCGTATTCGGACCGCTGATCCGCGATGAGGTGCAGTTGGATACCTTGGGGTTTCTGATTACCCGACCGATTACCCGCGCGCGCCTGCTTCTGCTAAAATACCTGTGTCTGATGGCGAAGGTCCAGATTGTGGCGGTGATTGCCGGAGTGATCCTTTTGGCGACCGGGGCAGCCAAGCAGGTAATTGTGCCGGAGCTCATCGCTCCATTTTTCCTGAGCCAGGCGTTGGGTATCGTCGCCTACGGCGGGCTGGCGACCTTGTTCGGACTGGTGAGTAAGAAGTACATGGTTTTCGGTCTGATCTATGGCGCGATTGTCGAGTTCGGGTTTGGACGAATTCCGACGAATGTCCAGGAACTGGCCATTTCCCATCATATGCACTCAGTCCTCGCCGCGTGCCCGGCCATAGAAACACTCTTTGATTGGAAGATCGGATCACTCGCAACCGCCGGACTCTCAACTCTCGGTGCGGGAACGGTTGCGATCATCATTGCGATGCTGCTTTTCACGACCCGTGAGTATCATCACGCCGATGATATGCAGAAGTGAAGGTGAGATCCTACTGAACCGTTTCAACCCGGACTCGCGGGTTATCTGAGAACGAGCGTCAGCAGCCAGATCGCGAAGATTATCCCGCAGAGAAGTTGCCAGAAGAGAACCGGGTTCCGTTCCAACAAGGGCAGGTCAGCCGGGTCGATGAAATCGGGGTTCGGTCGCTGCAGGTCGGTTACGAATTCGGAGAGGGCTTCGTAGCGGCCGGCGGAGTTCAAAGCGAGAGCCTTCTTCAACGCGCCATCGATCCAACTGGTCACCAATGGATTGTGTTTCGCGGCCGGTGTGTACTTCAGTTTCGAAAAATCAGGCACGGTCCATGCGTCTTCATACATTTCGCCGAACGCATGTTTGCCGCCGGTCAGCATGGCATAGGTGATCAGGGCGAGGGAGAACTGATCAGAGCGGGTGGAGGGCCGGTTGCCGAGTTTGTACTCGGGCGCTGAAAAGCGCATGGTGCCGAGATTCTGACCGCGCCCAATCGGGATACGGATTTCGTTGATGCCCGCAATGAAGGTCGAACCGAGATCGATGATCTTCACGTTGCCATCAGGCTCGATCATGATGTTGTCCGGCTTGAGATCCTGGTGCAGCGTCTCGCGACGATGCATGGCGCGGAGCCCGCGAACGGTCTGCCGCACAATATCCACCACCTTGTTCACGTCCGGCTTGGGATTGTCGTTGATCCAAGCCTCGACATCCTGCCCCTGCACAGACTCCATGACATAGAACAGGAAGTTGGGAGTCTGGTTCTTCGCAATTACCTTCACCAGATGCGGATCAGTGATGCGTTTGCCAATCCATTCCTCGGTAACAAAACGCTCGATGTAGGCCGGGTCATCCTCGAAGTTCGGTGAGGGGGTCTTCATCACCAGCTCGGCACCCGATAGGATGTCGCTCACCCGGTAAAGCTGGCTGCGCGGATTGGTATCCAGCAACTCGATGACCTCATAGCCATCCAGGTTCTGACCCGGTTGCAGATCCGGTGGAAAGGGGAGTTGTCCAAGCGCCTCACAGAATTCTCTACGGGTCGCCGACGGCAGCGACTCAATTCTGAGCAACTGCACGCTCAGATTGTCAGGACTCTCATTCTGCTTCGCCATCTCAGCCAGATGCCGACACACCCGATCGAGGTCATCCGAATCCTGAGCCAACCGTTTCGTCAGGTCCTTCCGTGACACGAAATCGTGAACGCCATCCGTTGTCAGCAGATACAGATCATCCTCCTCCGCGTCTTCGTGCCAGTAGTCCACCTCCAGGTGAATGTCCAAGCCCATGGCGCGGGTAAGGTAGGACTTGGTTGCGGATCCCCAGGCGGAGTGATCCTGGGTCAGTTGCTCCAAGTCTCCTTGGCGATACCGATACACGCGCGAATCACCCACATGAAAGACATGCACCGTGTGGCTCTTGACGACCATCGCGCATATCGCACTGATGAACCCTTTACGCTCGTCACTGAACTTCTGGCCCGCGAAATAAAGCCAACGATTCAAGGCTGAAATTACGCGGTGCACTGCCGTCTTCACCGGCCAGGTGTCCGGCGTGGAATAGTAGTCGGTGAGAAATCCCTGCACGCAGATCTCGCTCGCCTCTTTGCCCGCGTCGGCAGCGGACACCCCGTCGGCGATCACCACACTCACCCCCTTCGTTGCCAGAACTTCGCCATCAGGAATGCGGATCCCCAGACAGTCCTCGTTCTCGGGCTTGGCACCCGCCGACGTGAACTGTCCGTAACTGACCTTGAGATTCCCTTCCAAATGCACTGGCGCGTTCATACCGAATCAGGCGCGCAATTGGAACGCCGATCACGGCGAGCGCACTTTGCGAGCGACGACCACTCGTAAAAATCAGGTCAGGACGTTTCGACCAGACACTCCGGAGCCGGTTCCTGCTGCATCTCGGCGAGTTTCGTCTCCGACCCGGTTCCTGATCCCGCACGTCGTGTGTTCTCGAAAAGGTAGTGCGAGACCAACCATTCGTTGCCCTGGCGGTGTCCCCAAAGCTCAGCGCAGGCCATGAAAAACACGCGCCAATAGACCCACCACCTGGTGGTCTCTTCCGGGCCATAGGTTGCTGACAGAATCTTCCGCACGGCCACCTCGTTCTGGTCCATATGCGCCAGCCAAGCTTCCGCTGTCTTCTGGTAATGCTGGCCGCATACCCGCCAATGCTGCGCCAGCCGGAGGTCCTTCTGAAAGTAGAGCAGCAGATCATCAGACGGCATGATCCCGCCGGTGAAAAAGTATCGGGCCATCCAATCCGATGCGTCTCGGGCAACGAAGTGATAGGCATATTCCTTATGGGTAAAAATATGCACGAAGAGCTTTCCGTCGGGCTTAAGCCAACTACCGATGCGGCTCATCAGGCGTTCATAGTTCTTCATGTGCTCGAACATTTCTACGGACACAACCCGATCAAACTCCCGATCGATCTCGAACTCGTTCATGTCACAGGTGGTGACATTCAGATTCAACAGTCCGCGCTTCTCGCACTCCGCGACGATATGCTGCTTCTGGGTGGTGGAATTGGATACCGCGGTAATTTCTGCGTTTGGATAGTGTTCCGCCATCCAAATGGATAAAGAACCCCAGCCGCAGCCCAACTCCAGAATGCTCTGGCCGTCGGCCAACCCGGCGCGCTCGCAGGTGAGTCCAAGCATGCGTTCCTCGGCCACATCCAGCTTCGTTTCACCCTCATCCCAATAGCCGCTGCTGTATTTCAGACGGGCGCCGAGGCAGTGCTGATAGAACTCCGTGGGGACCTCGTAATGCTGTTCATTTGCCGCGCGCGTATCAATCGCGATGGGAGAGGCCTTCAACTCT
The DNA here is from genome assembly GCA_047608975.1 of Limisphaerales bacterium. Taxonomy (GTDB): domain Bacteria; phylum Verrucomicrobiota; class Verrucomicrobiia; order Limisphaerales; family JAYPXF01. Next base: position 34,370 of record JBLFYM010000028.1, read on the forward strand.
GCGACCATTTTCTGCAGTCGGCGCAGCTGAGACTCTTCGTCCTCCTCGCGCTCCTCGGTCAATCGTTCTCGTAGCAATCGTCGAATGCCAATGCGCAGGAGAAAATCAGGAATCAGATTCTTTTCCAGTATTTGATCAAGGAGGTTCATGGGAGGTCTTTTCTGAACCAAGGAATGAACGCACTGGTGGTGCGTTGATATTCCCGGTAATCGTCGCCCTTGGTTCGCAGGGCTTGTTCTTCAGTGGCGGGTATGCCGGTTTTCTTGAGGAGAAAGAAAAGGATCAGCAACGGACTGATGGCCGCCAGCCAACCAAGAGGTGAAGCCATTGCCATCACGAAGACACCCATCCATACCAGCCATTCGAAGAAGTAGTTGGGATGTCGTGAATATCCCCAAAGTCCGTTCCGACAAGTCTTCCCGCGATTCTCCGGATTCAATTTGAAGCGGTTCAGTTGGGCATCGGCAATTCCTTCGCCCAGAACGGCCAGAATTACCGTCACGGCGCCGATCCATTCCAACGCTTGGATCTCCGGCGCGGGATTGCTGGCGATGATCAGATAAGGTACGGATAGCAAAACGAGAATTGCGGCCTGCAATTGGTAGAATCCGAACATGAGCCGATCGGTTCGATTTCCCCATTCCTCCCGAAGTTGACGGTATCGCCCATCCTCCTCGGGGTGATGTCCCATGACGCGGCGGTAGAGGTGCCATCCCAGCCGGCCGCTCCACAGCACCACACAGGCGCTGAGCAGTTCGTCTCGCAAGGGGAGCCCGTCGGCGGCGATTGCATACAGCACCACGAGGAAGGAGAAACCCCACGACCAGGCGATATCCACGATCCCGTAGTTGTTCATTCGACGTCCCAAGAGATAGACAAACGTCATCATCAGCATCGCCGAAAGAATCGCCAGAGCGAGGATTGGAAAGAGATTACCCATGGGAGCTGCGGGGAGTCACAACCCGCTTTTTCAGTCTCCGAAAGACCGGGTGAAGGAGGAAGAAAACCATAAAGATCAGCAGTGGCGCGGACAGGGACCACGCGCAAATGCCATGCAGACCGGACATTCCAAATTTGACCATGAATGCTGACGGTGAGACTTGAAACTCCGAGACCAATTGACTTGGAGAGAACGGCATCTTGTCGGCCCCCAGCAGATATTCCCCGGTGCGAACGTAGACCAACACCAGTGGGAGATAAAGTGGCGTCATTGCGAAATTGGCCGCCTGGATGACCCCCTGGTTTAGACGGGCCATCGTCCCCACGCCGAGGGCAATCAACGAGGTGGCACCAAGAATGGGAAAAAGTCCGATCGTCGCCCCGAACGCGACCGTCAGCGCCAGTTCACGGGGAGAAGTTCCCTGCGTTAGCTGCCTCACGATCGGACCAACAATCCTCCGTTTCAGATAGGAGGGTTTCTTCGAACTCGGGTTCTGCTTCACCGCGGTCACAATCGGAGCTTGAGGGATGATCACCGGACTGTTCAAGCGATCACCTCCCGCGGATTCAAAAGGAGTTCGCGAATCGGCGTTGAAGCGGGAGTACGACACAGCAGAATCAGCATGTAGACCGACATCGCAATATTCCCCAGAAGTAGCACCGCAACGAGCCAGGCCAAACGCGAAGAGTGGCGATTCTCCTTGTAAGCCACCCAGACAAAGAAGGTGAGGAATCCAAAATACGCATCAAAGAGACAGGCGACGAACCAGGGATGCGAAAACACATCTTCCGGAATATTCCAGATGGGACTGTGCATGCTCGCCCAAGTTGTCACCCAGAGCATGGCAACGAGGATCACTGAAAATAGAATGCGGAGTGCCCAAATCATCACTGGTGCCGTTTTGAAGTCAGAGTCCGATTGTTGGGGCGGGTGTAGACCGCCTGAACCACGCTGATATTCCGCATGGCAAAGGCACCTTCACAGTAGCTCAGATAGTAATCCCATTTTCGGATAAACGACTCACTGAAACCCTGTTTTCTGACTTCATCCAGTTCTGTATTGAACCGCCCTCGCCAGATTTGAAGAGTCCGCTCGTAGGAGGTTCCCATGTCCTGCATATCATGAAGAAACAGATTGCCGGTCCGATTGATCGCCTGGTTCACCCTCCCGACGGAAAGCAAAAGCGATCCCGGAAAAATATGCTTCTGAATCCAATCCACGCCTTTGCGAAGCGATTGATAACGGCTGTCCGGCACTGTGATCATCTGCACCGCCATCAGTCCGTCCGGCTTGAGGACTTCCGCGCACTTCGCAAAATAGGTGTCGAGATAGGCTTCTCCGACTGCTTCCAACATCTCGATGGAGACGATCTTGTCGAACGTTCCGGTGATGTGCCGATAATCCTGCAGGACGATTTCCACCCGATCGTCCAATCCTTCCCGAGCTACCCGGGCGCGGGCGTAATCGAACTGTTCCTGAGAGATCGTCACCGCGGTGATCCGGCATCCGTATTTCTTGGCAGCGTGGCAGCTGAACCCACCCCAACCGCAACCGATTTCCAGCACGTGGTCGGTGGCGCTCAGTTTAAGCTGCCGACAAAGTCGTTCATACTTGGCCACCTGCGCGGCTTCCAGACTCTGCTCCTCCGCCGTAAACAATCCACACGAGTAAGTCATGGTGGGATCCAAAAACAACCGGTAGAAATTGTTCCCCAGGTCATAGTGCTCGTGAATGTTTCGGCGACTGGTTTGGACGCTGTTCGGTCGCATCAGATGTACCAGGCGATTGGCGAGATTGAACAGATTGATGAGACCCGCGCGCGCGCTGGATCCGGACATTGACGGGGCCTCATCAATGTTCAGGATCAACCAGCGGATCACCGCCGGAATATCGTCCGTCTCCCAGTCACCAGCCACGTAGGCCTCGCCAAATCCCACGTCTCCAAAAAGTACACACTTCTTGAAAAACTCCTGACCGGTGATTCGAATCTCGACGTCAACCGGCAGTTCCGGGTTCCCCAGTTGAACCACCTGCCCATCCGGAAGAGTCGCCCGCAAGTGGCCTCGCCGCATCTTTCCGAGGGCCTCAACAATGACGGACTGATAAAAGCGATCGATTCGCCCCCTGGCGGGTTTCTGAGTTGTCGATCCGACGGTGGGCTCGAGGACAGCAGGGAGAGAATTGTCTGTGTTCATGGAATCGGTATCACAATTGGGATCGGGCGGGTATTACGTCCCGCTGCAGTTCAGGTTGCGCGGACTTTTTCAGGTAGGGCACTTTCTTGAACCAAAGCCGGAGCGCGTGCCAATGGATGAGGAAAATCACTTTGAGAGTCAGCAAGGGGTATCGGAGCGTGAACCAGAATAGCTGCCGATCAGTCATTGCTCTGCGTTTGCCAGTCAGGGAGGTACGCAGAATGCAACTGCCCGCCTCGTAATCGTCCACATGAAAAGCAATCCGCTCGCCCGGCTGGTTCAGCCGGAAATTGAACTTCACATCCAGTTCCGAAAACGGGGAGACGTAGAAGTGCTTGGGCACCAATATTTCAAACTCATCCCGTCTGTTCTGTTCTGTGATGGGAATCAGATACCGCTTCTTCTCCCCAAATGTGTTCCCCACTTCTGCGACCGCACAGACGGCGGCGCCCGCTCGGCGTTGGACAATGTAGAATGAAACCGGATTGAAGGCGTACCCGGCCACGCGTGGGAAGGTAAGCAGGCAGACCCGATCATCAGGCGCGATCTCAACTCCCTCCTTGACCAGGTAGTCCATCAGCGCCTCTTTGATGCCCAGTCCGTCGCCAGCAAGGTGATCTGAATCCCGCAGTTCATAAATCCGTTTCCGGTTGTGTCCGAACAGAAATGATCGCTCGGTCAGATCATCCAACTCATCGAGATCCAACCAGAGCATGAAAATCTGATGTTCGAACCGATGCTCCACCGGCGATCGGCGGTGATGCATCACCCGGCACTCGTAGAGGCATGAAGTCTGATTGCTCACGCGTGCACGGGCTCCTGCTTGAGAATGGTCCGGCACAGATTGATCGCCGAGGTGTAGGCATCCTCGTGAAAACCGTAGCGAAAGTAGCTCCCACAAAAATAGACCGGTTGCCCGGGCGATTCGCAGTTCAGTTGGAACAACTCGTCCTGAGCCCGGGTGGCTTCGAGGTCAAAGAGGGGATGCTCGTATTCCATCTGCTTGAGGATTTTTCCGGCATCAATCTCACGCTCCCCATTGACCGAGACAAAGTAGTCCTGCTGGTCCGACACGTCCTGCAGACAGTTCATCCAGTAGATCGTACTCGTGCTTTGCCGCTGTTCTGAGTCCTGGAAAATACGATAGTTCCAAGCGGACCAGGCGAGCTTCTTCTGGGGCATTACCGAGGCATCGGTGTGGAGGGTCGCAACATTCGGTTGGTACTTGAAGCTGGCCAACAGCCGGTTCTGATTCACTCCCGGATTGCTCAGCAGCCGGAGCGCCTGATCGGCATGACAGGCCAGGATGGCGTGATCAAATTCGAGTCGCTCATCATGGTCCGTGACAACCGTGGCACCCGCCGTGGATTGTTCCACCGAGCGAACGCCGCAATTGAGCCGGATGCGATCGCTGAATGGTTTGGTGATTCGTCTGACATATTCCTGCGCGCCACCGTCCACCGTCCACCATTGATGCTGGGTGTGCAGTCCCAGAAATCCATGATTGTGAAAGAAGCGCAGCAGGGTCGCCGCCGGGAACTGAAGCATCTTCTCCGGTGGTGTGGACCAAACCGCTGAACTCATCGGAACCAGATAATGGTCGAAGAAATCCGCCCCATAGCGCCGCTCGCAAACATAGTCCTCCAGGCTGACATCGGCAGCCGAGCCTGATTTCAAAGCCTCAACCGCCTCCTCATTGAAGCGGTTGATTTGCATCAGCAATTTCCAGAAGCGGGGCCGCAGCAGATTGCGCCGCTGGGCGAACAGATGGTTCATGCTGCTTCCCGAAAATTCCAATCCGGAACTCAGATGCTGGACACTGAAAGACATGTCCGTTTTTTTGGCCGGAACATTCAGTTCCCGAAATAGCCGGGTCAGATTGGGGTAGGTCACCTCATTGTAGACCATGAACCCGGTGTCGATTGGAATCGACCGGTCGCCCTCACTCACCGTGACTGTGTTCGTATGCCCACCAATATACGAATTTGGGTCGAACAACGTGATGTCGTGCTCCGCCTGCAGAAGGTGCGCACATCCCATACCGGCGATGCCCGTTCCGATGATTGCGATCCGGCTCAACCTGCTCCTCCATTGGTCGGTGGGACCAATGACGCCGCCGCTCCATGTGATGCCACCTCATCATAGACCCGTTCCGGAACCGGGCGCAGGTCCCATATCAATCCGAATTTCTCAAAAATCTTCAGGAGGTAGAAGGTGATGTCGATCTCCCACCAGTAGAACCCTTGGCGGACCGAGTGCATATAATGGTGGTGATTGTTGTGCCATCCTTCCCCCAGTGTCGCGAGCGCCAGCACCAGACTGTTCCTGCTTTCGTCACCCGTTTCGAAGCGTTTCTTTCCCATCACATGAGCGAGGGAATTGATGGATGCCGTCACGTGGAACAGCACCATGGTACTGATGAAGAATCCCCAGATCAGCATCTGAAGTCCGCTCGTCCCGAGGGTTGGGGCCCAGTGCTCCAGCGCCGCACCCAGCAGAAACAATCCACCGGCAAACAAAGCCGGGACCAAAGAGTCAAACCGGTTCAAAAAGACCAACTCCGGGAACCGGGCAAAATCCGGGATCTTTGCATAGTCCGTGCGGAAATTCCTCGAACAGGTGAACCACCCAAGATGCGACCACCAGAACCCCTGTCGATGGGGTGAGTGTGCATCGTCTTCCTCGTCTGAGTGGCGATGATGGTGGCGGTGATGATGAGCCCACCAGAGCGCTCCGCGTTGAACCGCAGTTGCGCCCCACGCGGCGAATAGAAACTGGACGACCCGTGACGTTCGAAAGGTCCGATGCGAAAAGTAACGATGATAGAACGCGGTCACCGCGAACATCCGCCCCACGTAGAGCAGCCCGGCGGCAAGCAAAGCGACCCAACTCCAACCGACAAAGAACACCCCCAAGCAGCCCACGTGAAGGATCAGAAATGGAATGCATCTTACCAAATCCACTTGGCGGGCCTCGTTTAGGGGCACGTCCGACGACTGAAAATCCGTATCAAACCATTGCACGAGCGCAGTCCACTGACTTCCACCGGGCTGTTTGCCATTTTGCTCGAGATTCCGTGACATCTGGTTTTCTAGCCTTAACGGTATCGGGATTTTTGAATTGTGCAAATGTGAGGGTCAAATTACTCCACAACGGGCCATGCAACATCGTTCCCGGGACGGAAAGCCGAACACGGGTTCGGGCGGGATTATCCCGGAGCAACTACTCAGTCTCGAAGGCAGTAACCGAGACTCCTATTCGTCGATGCTGAACATTCCCTGAAGCGTATCGGCGTCGGGTCCGTTGGTGAAGGCCTGAAAGGATTCGCTGGCCGGTCTGTGTTTGAGATAGGCGTTGAACATCGTTTCCAAGGTCAACTTGGTCTGGTCCACCGTAAGTGCCGTGAAAATTTGTCGGCCGATGGCTGATCCTTGGTTCAACGCCACCAGACGACGGCGGCAGGCGGGGCTGATATCCTGGTAGTGAACCTCACCGGTTGGCGTGGTGAAGCCGAGTTGGTCAAGGACACCCTTGAGATCAGCAACGTGCATGGCCGAGGTAAAGTGCTCACCACAGCGAGAACAGTGGGCACGAGGCCCCTCCTCTCCCTCGTGTTTGTAAAGCGCTACGCAGAGGGAGCATAGGAGCTGAAACATGTGGAAGAGTTTTCCAAAGGGAATGTGGAACAGCAGCGCGAGCACCCTGAAAAGGTACACGATCACGAGAAAGTGGTGACCCGCGCCAGCGTCGTGGCGTGCAGTGGGATTCACGTAGGCGGAAGGTGTGGGTTTCCCAACCGGGCACGTGCTGGTTGTGAGATGTCACAAGGAAATCGGCACCGCACTCCACAACCTGGCAGCGGACCGAAAAAGCTACGTCAGTTGAAAAGTCTCTGCGGGGTGAAGGTGTCGTATTCCAGATCGCGGACGTGCTTGTTGACCTGAACTGCGGCCATGCACATGGCGACACCGGCAGCGGCGAGGAATCCGATTCCGTACCAACGTTCGCCACCGGCGATGCTGATCCAGGTGACCAGTCCGTTCACAACGGCGAAGGTGACACAACTGACCATGGCGTCCTTACCCTTGTCGAGATAGTGCAGCACCATCAGCAGCGACATGAAGATCACCAGCAGAAAAGTTCCCACGAGCGAGATCTGAAAGATTCCGGACTGCACCGCACCGAGACCCAGATAGCCGAGGACCTTGTCGGCTGACAAGATCAGGACCACGGTGAACGTCCCCTGGATTTTCATCAGCAATGAAAACCCGTCCTGCAATGCGAGAATCATCTCCTTCTTCTTTTGCGCGATTTGTTCGAGCGTACCCTTCCGCAAAACATGCTGAAAGAAGGCCTTATTTGCCGAAGCAAAATCGGTTTCCAACTTCAACAGAAACACCGCCATCCCCGGCACGATGGTGAGAAAACTGAAATAGACCACCCGATCATAAACCGGCGCGGCATAAAGCATCCCCGAGATATGATCGGCGGCGGGATCCATCCACCAGAACAGAAACTTGTCGATCCAGATACCCAGGTTGTAGGCGAGGCCGGCGACGGCGAGCGGCAGGTATTTCGTGAGCTGATGCAGGAAAGCGGGCGAGCCCACCTCCTGGTTGCCGATCTCTTTGTAGATCGCGGAGAACAACAACATCAACAACAGCGCGTGACCCATCACAAATCCCAGCATCGCGCCGTTGAGTCCGAACCATTCGGCACCCAGACCCGCACCGAAGAAACTCGTCACCGCTCCTACGGCAAATGCGATCAGGACCTGTTGGTAGTCCTTGATGGCGGTGAGAAAGATCGAGGAAATCCAGATGCCGCCCACCAGCATCATCAGCATCGCTGCGGAGAGGCGGAAGAGTACGGGCGGTTCGGGGACAAACACGCCAAAGATGATCAGGCCGAGAATTGCAAATCCGAGCGATCCCCATGAAAGCACGTACACAAAAGTCGGAAATATCTGGTTCGCGTTCTTGGAATACTCCTGATCAGCCGAAAAACGCGTGAGTACCAACTGCACCGGACCGGTAAGCACCAACGTGAATGCGTAGACGATCGAGATGGAAACGAAGAACACCCGGAGGCCTTCCGTCAGCCCGACTCCGGTCAACACCACTCCGAGCATTCCCAGTGAGATTACGGAGACGAGCCAGGGGCCGCTGCCGATCAGCGCCGCATAGCCATAGGCCTGCAGCATGGACGTGTAGCCCTGCCGGCTCAGAATCTTGTTCAGTTCAAATCCTACGCCGGCCATTTATCGGGTTGCCACGGGGTTGAATTTCGGACGGCGGGTTGGGCTGCGGTTGACGACCGCCGGCCGGTTGGGACGCGGCTCGATGCCGTCGTTGCCCGAGTATTGACGATACAGATCGCGATAGCTGTCGAGCATGTGCGTCATGCTGTAAAACTGCTCCGCCCGCTGCCGGCCGGCGACACCCATGCGCCGGAGGGTTGCGGGATTCTCCAGGATGCTGACGATGGCATTGGCGGTTTCCGGCGGGGACATGATCTTCGTGATACGTCCCGCGCGACCGAGCAACCGGTCTTCCGGCGCGCGGCCAAAGATCAGTTCCCGGCAGGCACCCACATCACTCGCCACGATAGGTTTGCCGCAGGCCATGCCTTCGAGCATCACCAGTGGCAGTCCTTCACTGATCGAGGTCAGCACGATCACATCCATCTTGGGCAGGACGTCGGTGAGCTTTTGACGGCCCATGAAGTGCACGCGATCCTCGATCTGCAGCATCTTCACGATCTTCCGGCATTCGTCGTAGTAAATCGGATCTTCGGAGTAGGGTCCGGCGATCAGGATCTCGGCTCCCGGAACACGGTCACAGACAATCCGCGAGGCGCGCAGGAGTGTCTTGACGTCCTTGATCGGAACCACGCGGCCGATGAAGCCGACGTATTTCTTCTCGGGACTCGTGCGCCAGCGATCCATCTGGGCCTTGTAAAATTCGTTGTAGTTCTGAGGTTCGATCCCGTTGGGCACGATGTCGATCTTCTCCACGTCCGCGCCGAATTCCACCTGGGTGTGCAGGTTCCCTTCGTAAAGCGTGAGCAGTTGGTCCGCGGTCTGATAGGCGACTTCGCCGAGGAATATGAAGAGGTTGATCCACGTCTGCTTCAGCTTGCCGAGACCTTCGGAGTAGTTGATCTGAAAACGATCGGGTTCGTAGATCCAATCCGCCTGGCCGATTTCAGCGATGCGTTCCTTGGTGTAAATTCCGTGTTCCGTAACGATGTAGGGCACGCGCCGATGACGGGCGGCAATCGCACCGATCAGGCCCGCGTAGCCTGCGGACACGCTGTGATACATGCGCGCCTGCGGAATCGAATCCCGACTCTGCCAGAGATTCCACAAGGGGAGGTGGAGAAAGCGCGCGGTCCAGAAAAAGTCAATGAAGGATTCGTCGGGGCAGAACCGGTCGTAGACGTCGCGCAGGATGTCCCAGCATTCGCGGTCGCGCAGCAGATTGCCAAAGCGGAATTTGGGACCGGCTTCGCGCAGTCCGTCCAGCAGGGTCCAGAACTGGTCCATGCGATCCTCGCTGGTCTTCGCCTGATGGAACCGCCTCAGATTCTGGTACATCATGGCGCGGAGTTCGAGTGGCATGCGCGCCGGTTTCTGTTCCTTGCGATCAAGTTCCTGATGGAGAAAGATCTCCTTCAGACAGATGACATTCCCTGGAAGCTCGTAAAATTGTTTGGCGTCGGGATCCGGTTTTGCACCGATATACAGAATCGAAAAGGTCACCTCGGGCAGCCCCCGAATAATCTGATCCACCCAGGCGGAAACCCCGCCCAGCACGTACGGGTAGGTGCCTTCCAGCACGAGGCCGACGTCGGCAACTTGTTCGCGTTCGGGGGGGGTCATTTCGTCTCGGGTTGCAGCCAGAAATCAATCGGGGCGCGCAGGACCGGGGCCGTGTTCTGGCTCTTGGCCATCGGCTCCAAGGCGGTTCGCAGCGAGTCCCAGTCCCGCTCCAGGAAATGGATCTCCGCCATCCACGGTGTGATGATCTCCGAGCGCCAGCCGACGTTGTCCAGATGCCGCAGGCGTTTCTTGGCCTTTTCGTAATCTCCCACGCGGAGCAGGCACTTGAGGAGGAGGAAGCGGATGGAGGAATTTTCCGGTGCCATGGATTGGGCCTGTTCCAGCAGTTCGATGGAACGCCTGAGATAGATCGTCTCCGTCTCATCACTCGCCAGTCCGAGATAGACAATCTCGTGATACTGCTCGGCGAGCAAAAGCAGCCGGTTCCAATGCGGCTGTTCAACAATCGCCGATTCGAGCGTCTTCACCTCGGCTTCCAGTGTCGCCAGGATCTGGTTGAACAAGGTTTGCGCGAGCAACCTTACCTGCTCGTCGCTGTCCTGAATTGCTTTCTGCAACAGCGGGATGGCCTTCTTGGGGTCCACCACGCGCAACGCAAGAATGGCGGCCCGCCGGGCCACCTTGTCGTTGCTGTTCAGGATCTGGGCGACCGAGCGTGGGCTCTCGTCGTTCAACGAGTTGTCCGCCTGTTTTGGAAGCGTGAGATATTGGTTAGTACCAACCACGTATTCCGATTCGTCGAAGGTGGCCGGAGGGCGACGGATGATGATGCGAAAGCCGAGCAGAAAGAGCGGGCCCAGAATTGGAAGCGGCAGAGCGAAACCGAATATCATCGCCGTCATCGTGATGCGATGCTGTCGATAGTCATCGGGAAACATCCGCCAAACGGCCGGCCAACCGGTCAGCAACGCGCCGATGTGGAACACCATCGCCGAGAAGTAATCCGCGTCCGGAACGCCATGGGTGCCCCACAGCGCGTTGGCGGCAAAGCCTTCCAGGATCAACCCGACAATCGCGCAGGGAATGGCCAGAGCTTCAAGCGACATTCCGAGTGAGTTCGTTCCAGACGTGATCAATCGAATCGAAGTCTTCGATATTGATCACCTTGGGTTGAATCTCCCGGCCCACCTCTGATTTTTGGGCGCAGGAGGAGAGTATTCGGTCGACAAAGATTCCTGTGCCGCGCTCACCCGAAAGGGGAAGCAGTACCGCGAGATGCGGAATGGACAGACCCAGGTCGGCGGCGAAATCACCGGTGCGGATACTCGGCATGATCAGTCCCTCCAACTCGCTCTGCCGACCCCTCGCCTTGCCGGGGAGGGTAAACATCACGATCGTCGAAGGCAGTGAATGTTGCCGCCAGGATTCGAGGGTGAGCATGAGATTCTCCCGGAAGAACTCGGAGGTGTAGACGCGTTGCGTTTCAATGCCACCGATGAAACGGCTGGTGTTACCGAGCTGATGAGTGATCTCAACCACCCGGGCTGACCAGCGGCAGATCAACGAAATGCGGTAGACCGATTTCCGGGTCAGAGAGATGAACGGCATGCCGGTGACCACGAGCACGGCGATCGGGTGGTTCGAAAAATCCAACAACGGCACCACGATCAGATAATCGTGCGTTCCGCCCTTTCCGGTCTCCCAGAATTCCGGGATGGTGACCGTTGTTCCCTTTTGCGTCGCCAGCTGAATCATCTCCTGCTGCTTCAGTAACATCCGGTCCGGGAGGGAATGTTGGTTGCCGATCAGGGCCTTGCGGATCAGTTCCTTGCCGTCGGGTGAAATGGTGAAGATGGCGGCATCCGCCACGCGCGCCTGCCGGTTCAACAGCAGCAGGATATCCTGGTAAACCTCATCTCCCTCGGCGTCAAACAAGCGGCGGATCTCGCTGTCGAGCGTGGAAAGCTCCGCGTCCCGCGTGGCTATCATGCGCTCGAGTTCACCCTTGGCCTCTTTGACCAGAAACAGGTCAGTATCGAGTTTCTTCAGTCGGTCGCGCGCCTGCTCTGCCTCCGCAAAAAGTCGGACTTCCTTCTGCCGGTAGCCGCGGCGGACTTCGCCGGACAAAGCACCGACCAGGAACAGCATCGCAAACTGGTAACCGTGATCGCGCAGGATCTGCTGCAGGAACATGTCGGCATCCGGCATCCCAAAAAGCACCACCAAGATTGCCACAACCGCGCCGGCAATCCCCGGAGTGAATCCATAGCGACTACCCATCAAAAGCGGCAGGAAGAGCCACGGGGTGGGATTGAGATGCAGCCAACCGATGTTCTTGGCTGAAAAGATCAGATTGAAACCGAGCAGCAGAGCCGTGATGACGACCAAGTCCAGCCAGCCATGTTTGGGGGTGATTTTACTGAGCCAGTTCAAGGTTTGATTGGGGGAGTTGGAGACGGGTAACGGGCGTTAGCGGTAGACCGGATCGGAGATGGTCTGCGGCGGTGGATCATACGCCCACGGGGGAGCCTCTTGCGCGGCCGCTCCACCTCGGCGGGCGATCTGTTCGGTGTAAACCGGAACCTTATCCTCCTTCGATCGTCGGCTGCGGGCGCTGCGCACAGGTTGCGCATGATAGACCGGTCCTCGAACCGCGGAGTCGGAACGGTCGCGCGCGCTCGCCCGAGCGTACCGGGGGACGGTGTTTGCCACCGGACCGTCCTGGTGCGTGGAAGATCGGTAAAAGGCGGGGGGCACGTCATACCCGACCGGGTCATAACGCGAGGGCGGTGGCCCATTCACCGGCGCGGCCCAGGCGGCCGAGGCTTCCTGCTCGGTCACGTAGCTGCGCTGCGTAACCTGCGGCTGTGGAGCAGAGGTGGACACCGTGCGGCGAGTCTCCTGATAAGAGGGTGTTTCCGGATAGTAAGGGGAGGGTGTCGAGGCCTGATAGACCGGTCCTTCGTCGCGCGGCATTGCCCGGCCTCTGCCAGCCGTCATCTTACGCACCAGCTTGTTGACCGCTGTCTGGGCCGTGCGACTCAGGCTGCCGTAATAACCACTGGCGGCGGAACTGCTGCCCTGCCAGAGGGTTTCACCGCTGGCGACATCCACCAACCGCATGGTGAGGCCCGCCGTCGGGGCCCCATCGAGATCTGAGTTGAAACGGTATTCGTGCACCGTTCCCACCACCGCATGAGAGGCGTAGGCCGCGCGGGCCAAACCCAGGATATCACGCGTTCCTTCGGCTCCATTGACCAGTTCCCGCCCTCGCTGAAGGGTGGCTTCGGACTGGACGACGGGAAGATTCTGGGAAAGCAGCGAAGTCGTCACCAGCTCGCTGACCGCGTCGCCGGCGGCGGAATTGCCGGTCGCATTGTGAAAGGGGGCGACGTAAATCGCGGTCGCGGAATGAACAGCACCGGGCATCCCGCCTTGCTGAACCCTGCTGGAAACACACCCTGAGACTGCGAGTGCGAGTGCGCAGACGAAAATCTGCCAATTTTTGTGCATAAACCGAAAAAATGGTGCTCAGAACCAATGGCGCAAGGCAACATTAATCTCCCATTGACCAGAGGACTGATCGGCGGTCGCAACACT
>JBLFYM010000029.1:0-47760 GCA_047608975.1 Limisphaerales bacterium
CTGCCCGCCCGCACGGAATAGACCATTTCCGAAATCGTCCTTGCCGGCGGCTTTCAGATCGCCCGGCTCAGCAAGAGCCTCCAGAAGATAATGCGTTGATCGAACTGATTTGACGCCTGTGGCATGCTGACTGTCGCGTGCGTTTATTGGTGATCGATGATGAGCAGGAGTTTCTGAGTGCAACCGTCTCTGCTTTGCAGGGCGAAGGACATGTCGTCATCGGGGCGGAGTCTGGGGACAATGCGATTCGGGAGTTGGAACGTTCGTTTTTTGATGCGGCCTTGTTGGATCTCCAGTTGGGTGAGGAGGATGGATTCGAGTTGTTGCCGCGCCTGTTGGAGGAATCGTCCGGTTTGGATGTCATCGTGGTGACCCCGCAGGATGCGATGAACACGGCGGTGGAGGCGATGCGGCTGGGAGCTTTGGATTTTATCGCCGCGCCTTTCTCACAGGATCAGTTGCGCGGACTGTTGAATCGAGTGGCCAAAAACCGGCGAATGCGCAGCCGCTTGGATGAGCTGGAGTTTCAGGTGAACTCGGATCTGCCGCCGATGTTCTTCGATTCGACGAACCCGGGAATGACCGGTGCCCTGGAGGTTGCGGGGAAGGCGGCGGACAGCAATGCGTCGATTCTCCTCCACGGCGAGAGCGGAACGGGGAAGTCCGTGTTCGCCCGCTTCATCCACGAGAACAGCGCGCTGCGGGAAGAAAGGTTCGTGACGGTGAGTTGTCCGAGTCTTTCGCCCCAGCTGCTGGCAAGTGAGTTGTTTGGCTACGTTAAAGGGGCGTTCACCGGCGCGGTCAAAGATACCTGGGGCAAGGTGGAACAGGCGGACGGCGGTACTTTGTTCCTCGATGAGATCGGCGAACTGTCCCTGGAGCTGCAACCCAAGTTGCTGCGACTCCTTCAGGAACGCGAGTATGAGCGCGTCGGCGAAACCACGACGCATCAGGCGAACGTCCGCGTGATTGCGGCGACGAATATCAACCTTGAGGACGCGGTGGCCCAGGGGGAGTTCCGTGAGGACCTGCTGTATCGCTTGAACGTCATCAATCTTACCATGCCTCCGCTGCGGGAACGGATGGGTGACATTCCCGCTTTCGCAAACAACTTCCTGAAGTTTTTTGCCGCCCAATGTCGCAAGCCGGTGAAGGGGTTTTCCGTGGCAGCGGAACGAGCGTTGTTGCATTACGCGTGGCCGGGCAATTTGCGTGAGTTGCGGAACTACGTCGAACGGGCCGTGATCATGGCCGAAGGGGAACTCGTACAGCTGGAGGATCTGCCCGGCAAACTCCTTCCCCGAAGAAGGCGTCCGTCCGAAGCGGGCAAGCTCGGCGACAATGTCTCGATTGCAGACTTGGAGAAGGAGCACATTCGTCTGATTTGCGAACGTTGCGCCACCAAAGAGGAAGCGGCCCGGGTTCTGGGAATCGACAAGGCGACCCTCTACCGCAAACGGCAGCGATACGGCATCTGAACTGCCAAGGCGAGACTGCGTCGGTGGTGGCTGCCATAAGTCGTGCGAAATTGCAAAATGCATCACCAGCTACAAGTGGGTTGCATTATGCAACTTTCGATTTCAGACAGAGGTGAATAACGTGCTTTAATTCCAAATAAATTGGCCTTTTGGGATCTGGCACGTCTCTTGCATACGTTAGCGCTACCGAAACACGTTTCGTGCATTTTGCCGCTGAGATTCGATGGCCGCGATAGGAGCCACCTCCTTCGCGGTTCTTGTTTCAGGCGTCGCATTTTGCCTCGAGGAGGCGCGTTTCGGGGGAACAACACTGACCTATGAAATACGATTCTGCCAACGAAGCCAAAGCCACGTTCGACGACGTGTATCACGCCGCCACCCCGCACGCCTACTTCGGTGAAATGGACCGGCATCAATATGAAATCGGCGAGGAGGCCAAGCCCTACTTTCGCGCCGCCATCGAACATCTGGAGGCAGCCAACCAAGGTCATCTGCCGCCCCGCATGCTCGACCTCGGTTGCTCTTACGGCGTCGGTTCCGCGCTGGTGAAATACGACTGCACCTATCGCGAACTCTCCGCGTTCTTCCACAATGAGGCACCGCAGGAATACGACGCCTGTGTCGAAGCCACCCGTGATTGGCTGCAACCACGCGACGCCCATGGCGATTTGGAATGCGTTGGTCTGGATTGCTCTGGCGAGGCGCTGAGCTTCGCGGAAGACGCCGGACTGTTGTGCTCCGGCATCGCCCGTAATTTCGAGGCCGGCGAGGTGCCAAACGCCGGCGAGACATCCATCATGCGCAGTTGCAACCTGCTGACCAGCACGGGGGCAATCGGCTACGTCGGCGAAAAGACCCTCTCGGTCATCCTCGCGCAACTCGGCAAGGCCTATCCGGAAAACGCCGCTCCCTTTGTGGTGGTCACCATCCTACGTATGTTCGACCCCAACCCCATTCAGCATTGCTTTGAAAGCTTCCGCTATCGCTTCGAGCAGGTCCCCGGCGTGCTTCTGCGCCAACGACACTTCGCGGACGAGAATGAACAGGCTCAAACCATCGAGGTCATCCGCAAACGCGGGCTCGACCCCCACGGTCTGGAATCCGAAGGCACGCTCTACGCGGATCTTTACGTCGGCGCATCACCTTCCGACTTCGAGGATCTCTTCAACCGTCTTTCCAAAGTCGATTCCGATAAGAAAAAAAACTGAATGCAAATCGCCGAACCGGGTAAAACCCTCAAAGTCGCCGTCGTCGCCAAAATCGCCGACGGCACCATCGCCCTGCAATCCACTGCCGAGAGCCCGCTTGAATTTGAGCTCGGAAACAAGAAAATCATGAAAGGCTTTTCGAACGCTGTCACCGGCATGCGGGCCGGGGAAAAGAAGAAGGTCACCATTCCGGCTTGCGATGCCTTCGGTGAATTCGACCCCAATAAACGACTTTTTGTGCAGAAGAGTCGAATTGAAGGACTGGACGAACTCTCCGTCGGTGACCATGTGAATCTGCTGCCCAAAGGCGGGCGCGAGGTCTCGGGCTGGATCGAGAGCTTTGAAGAGAGCGAAGTCGTCATCAATCGCAACCACCGACTCGCCGGCGAAGACCTTGACGTGGAAATTGAACTCCTTTCGGTTCAAGATTCATGACTGAGTACCGCTTGGTTGCAAGCGGAGGCCATCCATACCACGATGGCCGCTGCGGCCCATGACTTCACCAGACCAGGCCGGACCAGCGGATGATTTCCTATCGCAACGTCTCGAAACGTTTCGGCCCGAATGCTGCGCCGGCGGTTGATTCCGTCAGCTTTGACGTGGCTGAAGGCGAAACACTCGTACTCCTCGGTTCCTCCGGCAGTGGCAAATCCACGCTGCTCAAGTTGACCAACCGCCTGCTCGAACCCACCGAGGGCAACATCGCCCTCGACGGCGAAGACACCGCCTGGGGCGACCCGGTCAACCTGCGCCGCAAGATTGGCTACGTATTCCAAGGCATCGGCCTGTTCCCGCACTACTCGGTCCGGGATAACGTCGCCATGGTTCCACGGCTGATGGGTGAAGACGTCACCGCCCGTAACCAGCGCACCGATGAACTCCTTGATCTCGTCGGCCTTCCTCCCGGCGAGTACGGCGACCGATTCCCCGACGAACTCTCCGGCGGACAACAACAACGCGTCGGCGTTGCCCGTGCTTTGGCAGCCGATCCGAACTATCTCCTGATGGACGAACCTTTCGGCGCGCTCGACGCCATCACCCGGGACGCCCTGCAACAGGAACTCCTCCGCCTGAAAGCCCAACTCAAGAAAACGATCATCTTCGTCACGCACGACATTTTTGAAGCCCTCACCCTCGGCGACCGCATCGCCGTCATGCACGAAGGCAAACTCGAACAGATCGGTACAAAGGAAGAAATCCTCGCGCAACCCGCCACCGACTTCGTCCGCGATCTCTTCGCCAAACCCGCCCGCCAACTCGCGGCCTGCGGGGCGTTGTTGAAACCCGATGCTTGATTTCCTCCAACAACGCCTCCCGGAACTCTGGCTGCGCACCGGTGAACACATCGTCCTCACCGGCATCGCCACCGCGATCGCCATCGCCATCGGCGTCCCGCTCGGAATCCTCGCTGCGCGAAGCAAATCCCTGCGCGGTTTAATCACCGGCACCGTCAGCATCCTCCAAACCATTCCCAGCCTCGCCATGCTCGCCTTTCTACTGGCGATGCTGAACAAGATCGGCTTCACCCCCGCCGTCATCGCGCTCACTCTTTACGCGCTGCTACCCATTGTCCGCAACACCCTCGCGGGACTCGAAGGCGTTCCCGCCCCGATCAAGGAAGCCGCCGACGGCGTCGGCATGACCGCCCGGCAACGCCTCTGGATGGTTGAACTCCCGCTCGCTCTGCCTGTCATTGTCACGGGCATTCGGACTGCCGCCGTCGTTGGAGTCGGCATCGCCACTCTCTCCGCCTTCATTGGCGCGGGCGGCCTCGGGCAATTCATCAACCGCGGCCTCTCTCTCTCCAACAACCACCTGATCCTCCTCGGTGCAATCCCCTCCGCGCTCTTGGCTCTGCTTGTGGATGCAGCCATCGGGGCCGCGCACTGGGCTGCCACCCGTCGGGCCAAGAAATCGCTACTGAAACCGATCGCCTTGTCCTTTCCCTTGATCCTGTTCGCCCTCGGCGTCATCGCCACCACCGCGCCGAACCCCTTCGCCCCAAAGGACACGACCCCGGCCAATGCCGCAGTCATCCGCATCGGCTCCAAGAACTTCACCGAACAGCTCATCCTCGGCGAACTCATGGCGCAACTCATCGAGCGCGAAACCGACCTGCGGGTCGAACGCCGCTTCGACCTCGGCGGCACCATGATCTGCCACGGTGCATTGATCGCCGGCGAACTCGACCTCTACGCCGAATACACCGGCACCGGTCTCACCGCGATCCTCAAGGGAAAAGTCCGTTCCGACCCCGACGAAGTCTACCAACTCGTCACCAACGCCTACGCGCAACAGTTCCAACTCCAGTGGCTGCAACCCTTCGGCTTCAACAACACCTACGCCATCACCGTCCGCGCCACCGCCGCCAAAACCAACAACTGGAACACCATCTCCGACCTGAAGTCCGCCGCCGCAAAACTCCGCGCCGGCTGGACCTTTGAATTCAGCGAACGCCCCGACGGCTACCCCGGCCTGCGCGAACACTACGGCTTTTCCTTCGGCAAGGTCCGTGATCTCGAATCCGCCCTCATGTATCAGGCCATCGCCCTCGACGAAGTGGATGTCATCTGCGCCTTCGCCACCGACGGTCGCATCGCCGCCAACGGACTCCGCCCGCTGAAGGACGACCAGCAATTCTTCCCCCCCTACCACGCCGCTCCCGTCATCCGCCAATCCACCCTGGAGCGCCACCCTGAGCTGAAGGGAATTCTCGACCAACTCGCCGGCCAGCTCACCGACGTCGTCATGCAGCAACTGAACCTCGAAGTGGATCAGAACAAGAAATCTCCCGCCGACGTTGCCACCGAATTCCTTGGATCACTCGAGCAATAGAACGGGTGGTGCCCGGGAAGTTCCGAAATGCCTTTTCCTGCGCCTCCCAGCCGCTGCAGCGCAGCCAAGCGGCTTGAGCTTGAGTCGTGATTTCTGGCGCGGAGAAACTAACGTCGTCCTAGTGTCCGAGTGTGGGAAAGGGTCGGAAAAGGGTCGGTCCGCGAAAAGAAGAATCCGGAAATCGGGCAGGCGAAGTCGAATCAATGGAATTGGAGGGCATTGCTCCGTCAATGCCCATATTTTGGCCAGGTCAGCTAAACCGGCTTGCGCCAGAATACGAGGCTGGTGCCGTGAATGGATCTCAGCCCCAGCTTTTCATTTTCCTCAATCTCGTTGAGCGCCGTGGTGACGCCTTTCCAGATGCCGTAGTCGTGCCAGACAATCACGCCGCCGGGACGGATCAATTTCCTGGCGGTCATGGTGTCAGCGACGGCGTAGTCGTAGGCATGGGAGCCATCGACAAACACCAACGAACAGGTCCCTTCGTACTCCGAATAATTGAATGACGCCGAATCTCCAAACAGTTGGACGATGCGACCGACGACCCCGGGCATTTCGTTCTCCCGGGCGACGTAGCGCGCACCGGAGGCGGGTTTGTCGATGAAATGTCGCTCGCCTTTTTCGACGTCAAATTTGGTCGGCGCTTCGGAGGGGAGATCCAGCGTGAACACCTTTCCGTTACCGTGTTGGTTGAGGCCGAGATTCAGGGTTGTCCGTCCATCGAAGGTGCCAATTTCAAAGATGTTTCCATGATCGGCAATATTGGCGGCGCATTGGGCCAGAACCGCCAGTTCACTGATGCGGACGTTGCCGTTGGCTTTGGACGTCTCCAGCAATCGAATCCATCGCGGCCTGATGCAGGAAGACCACCCAACGGCCGGCAGAGTACGCTCCTGAACAAACCGCCCCTCCCTGCCCTTCAGCTTGTTACGAAATTCTTTCCAGCCACGGGCAAGATTCGAAAACGGGATGTAAATCCGCGTCGCATATACTCCCATGAAAATCTGCCCTAGTTTCATCCAAGTTTCAGTTTCAGAAAGGCGTTCGCGGCCGCCACCTTCAGCCAGACCGAAGCGACAATCACGGCGCATTTGTAAAAGCCCTCGGTGGGCTTGAGATTGATCGGGCTGATCAGACTGCGAACCTGTCCCGTAACATTGAAGCGTGACTTCGATTCCCGCCGAAGCCATCGAACATCAGCGTGATTGCCACCAGAAACCTTGCGGCAATTCGCACAATCATTGCAGCCATCGACCGGCAACGCACCGCCGTCTTCACAGCCCGGATTCTTGCAGTTGCGCGTTTTGATGAGATTCTGCGCGACCTCCCCGTGATCCACCAACTGATTGCCGGATAGCAGGTAAGCGTGGCCGAGCCTCCCGCGCTTCAGGCTGCGTTGCAGCAGCTGAATACTCGGCTGGGTCGTCGCAATTTCGGCAAACGCCATGGCGCGTATCGTGGTGGCGAAGCCAGCGTAGTAGCGAACCAAAAGTAGCCGACTTGTTCGCAATAAACCTACCTGTTAACAACATACCAACCGGGTGGAACTACGCCGACACATGCGTCCGGGCATCAGCAATGCGAAGAAAACGTGCCAACGTATTGTCGATACGCTCTTTTTCTGAGCGTATCCGGCAGAGAATCCGCCGTAGCAACTCTCTTCCTCTCGCCCTCTCCTGGAAATTCAAAAACGGGAAAGCACCGGCACCAGGAAAGCTGGGCAGCGGCCCAGCACTCCAAGCCCTGGCGGAGATAAGAGGACTATGGCAAGCACGACAGCCCCCCACATGATGGCGGGCGAAAAGAATCCAATGTTATTCCGCGTCCGACTCCGTGGAGTCTTCGGCGATTTCGCCCCCGAAGCTCGATCTGAGCCCGTAGGCAGCCAAGAGAATCAGCACGGCGCTGACTCCAAACGCAGCCAAAGGTAATACCGGTATGCTCGAAGGGTGCAAAAAACCATACCTGCCGGCTGGCCCTAAATGGATCCGAGTGTAGGTGGTCTCTGGTGAGTAAGATTTTCGCGCTGCAGTGAATCCATACCAGTGACTTCCCGACGTGAAAAACCATTCATGAACCATTTCCGTGTCGCCCCAACTGCCCAAACGAGCGTGCACATCGCCCGCCCCAGCAAAAAGGATGACAAGACCCAAAAGGAAAGTGCGGATGAGCGCCGATCGAACACTTCGGATACGTGATGCGGCAGGCGACGTCATGAGCGCTGATCGTGGTGTTGACGGATACCGCGCAGTGCTATTCGTGTCGACTGTCACTTCGCAGCTTCTTTGAGCAGTCTCCAAAACTCCTGATCGAACCCACGTTTTGCCGCTGGCTGATCCCCGATGCGGGTCACTACCAAACCTTGACTCGGAACCACCCAACAACGCCGATTGAGGGCGCCATTCGCGGAGAAGGTGTCTCGGGGCGCAAATTGATTTCGCCGCTCATTTCCCTTGGCGTTCGTATTGCGATTCACCCACCACAGGTATCCGTAGTAAGGGTTCAGTTTCTGCGAGCTCCGGGTCGAGTCTTTCAAATAGTCCTGATCCCCAAGAATCACGGCTTCATCCCATCTGCCCTGAGCAAGAACCATCAGTCCGAATCGCGCCAGATCGCGAGCCGAGGTCGCGAAACCAAATCCGTTGACCGCCTGCAGCTCCGGGGAACCGCGCTTCACCCATTTCGAATCGGTCATGCCAACGGGTTCCGTCAGCCATTTTTGGGTGAGTTCGTGACGATCCATCCCTGACGCCTTTTCGAGAACGGCCACCGTCTTGGCGTAGACCGAGGTGTTGTAACGCCACTTGCCACCCGCCTTCGCTTCGAACGCGCCGCGCTCAGTCAAGCCACTCGACATCGTAATCAAATGCCGGATGGTAATTGCCCGTTCTTGTCGGGGCGTCGCTTTCGACCAGCCCGCGCCCAGATACTTGTCGACCCGGTCTGTAATATTCAGCAGTCCCTTCTCCTGGGCGATGCCGACCAGCACGGACACGACACTCTTCTGCGCTGACGCCACGTCCTCAATGGCGTGCCCGACTTTGGTGAGCCCGACAATTCGCTGCCGGTATTTTGCCGAGCGGGCACCTTTCACCTTCCAATACTGCTCCGCAAGGATTCTTCCGCGATGGAGGATGACCACCCCAGACGATTGGTTTCGGCCAGCGTAGTCCAGTGCCTTCTGTAGCTTGGCAGCATTCAGTCCAACCTCCATTGGGGTCACAGTCCCCCAACTGCCATCGGTCGGCGGGAAATAGAGGGCTTCACCCGCACCTGCTGATGACGTGACTCTCGCCATCACCACGCACCATCCCAAGAGAGCTCTAAGACGTTTCATCCCGCGATTCTACCGCTCCGTTCCGATCTGGGAAAGCGCAGTCAGCAAGATCTATTAGTCGGAGAGTTCGAAACTTCTGCCGCCGGATTTCCCCAATGGCTGACCAGCGCAACTGGACAGACCACAGGTCCATCCTACAAAAAAAGAGGCACCCGAAGGCGCCTCTTGGGGATTGGTTGTTGAACTGATGATTTACTTCATGAGTTCTTCGGCAGCTTCGACGAGCTTCGCGGCGTTGAGGCCGTATTGGTCATAGAGTTCAGCGGCCATGTAGGCGGATTGTCCAAACTCGCCGGGGATGCCCAGTGACTTCGCACGGTGTGCGATGCCGGCCTGCGACAGCGCGTGCGAGACCTGGGCTCCCATGCCGCAGATGGTCTGGTGATCTTCGATGGTGATGAGGCGACCGCCGCATTTCTCCACTGCTCCGCCGATGGTTTCAACATCGACGCGATTGGTGAACGGGTTGTTGATGACGGTGGCGCTGATGCCTTTCTCAGCCAACTGATCGGCGGCATCCAAGGTGCGGCTGAAGAGAACGCCGGAACCGACGATCACGACATCGCTGCCTTCCTTGATGACCTGGGCTTTGCCCCATTTGTAATCAGGGTTATCGAGCCAGTGAATCGGGTAGGATTCACGACCGACGAAGAAGATGTAGCTTTCGCCATCTTTGCCCGCTTTGCGGTCCTCGGCGTAGCGTTTGATCGCCTCGTACATGAGCGCCTCGGCTTCGCCCGCACAGGACGGCGTGATCACGACGGTGTGAGGAATGGCGCTAACGGCCGCGTAGTAAGTCGTAGCCTGGTGAGAGGCTCCATCTGCAGCATCCTGAAATCCGACGTGGGAGAACATTGCGATGACGGGCGCCTGGGAGAGCGCGGCCATGGTAAGCGGCAGGTTCCCTTTGGTGACCCCAAACTGACCGAAGGTATCCACGATCGGAATGAACCCGACTTTCGCAAATCCGGCCCCCGTGCTGATCATGTTTGCCTCAGCGATACCGATGTCGATGTGCCGGCCGGCGACCGCCTTTTGGAAACCGGCAATGCCAGTGGATCCCTGGACGTCGCTGGAAATCGAATAGACCGGATAACCTTCCTGCGCGGCCTTCACGGCACCCGCAGCCAGACCGGCCTGAACCTTGTCCTTCTTGACGGCCGGGGTGGAGGGTCCGCCGGCAGCAGCCTTGGCCTGCTTGGCGGCTTCAGCCTCTTCCCAACCGGTTCGCAAGGTGTTGGCCCATGCGGTGAACTCTTCGGGAACTTCGCCACCGTAGATCTCGTTCACCCAATCGACGGCCTTCTCACCGTTCTTGAGAGGGAAGCCATGGCCACCAGCTGAGTTCTCTTCAGTTGCCTTGATACCGTAACCTTTGATGGTCTTCAGCCATATGCAGACGGGTTTATTTGAGTCAGCGCGGGCGTCGGTAGCGGCCTTCTCCACTGCGGAATAAACCGCCTGGAGATCGTGACCGTTGTCGACTCTTACCACGTTCCAGCCGAGATCATCCATCGCTTCGAAAGTCGGCTGCATGGAGAAGGAATCAGCAGTAATTCGTCCGGAGAGTTTGGTGTCGTTGTCCGAAACAATCATCACGAACGGGCTCACGAGTCCCTTGGCGGCGAGACCAGGAATTGCCGCGAAAGCTTCCTTGGCTTCACCTTCCATGGAAGCACCGTCGGAAACGACGCAGAAGGTCAGTCGATCATTGCCGGCAACCTTGTCTGCGAGTGCAAGGCCCTGGGCCTGGGGCAGGCTCGATCCGAGGGGGCCGTTGCTAAGCAGAACGCCTTCGGGATTGAGATGGGATTCACCGTGTCCGGTCAGTTTGCTCTCAATCGAGCGGAACTTCTTCAGATCATCGAGATCGAGGTTGTCGAATCCCCAGTTGGCGCGGAGGGCGTAAACACCGTTTTCGGCGTGTCCGGCGTCATTGATGTAGTTGAAAGAATCATGCCAAATATCGGCGGCAAACATGATCGAATGAATCGCAGAATTCACTTCCGCGAAAGCAGCCGGTCCGCCCCAGTGACACGCAGCACCGCCCATGACGGCATGAATATCCATCAGTGCCACGGATGCGCGAGTGGCCCGAGGATCGGCGCAGGCAACGTCATTTCCAGACGCGTCCTTTACACTTACCGACCATTTCAATCCGGTCGCCGGATTGCCAGCGAGGCGGGATTTCAATTCGAGGGGTTTCAAGGGTGGTGCTACCACCGCATCTGCTGTTACTTCGGCTCCCATGTAGATTCTTTCGTGGTATCAGTCGTTTTCTTCGATTTTCCTAATTGAGGGCGGGGAAAATACTTATTGCGGTAGGAGATTGAAAGGCAAAAGGCCTTATCCCTCTGCTCCGCGTGTGGTTTGGCGCGTTTCGGAGTACGCCGGGGACAAAGAAAAACGCGCGATGAAACTCATCGCGCGTTCTCATGCAGAGTTTTCAGTCAGCTACTTGGCGGCAACCTTTTTGCCAATGGTGGCTTTGCGTTTCTTAAGCTCTTCCTCGAAGGTGGACATCTCTTTCTCCTTCGCCTTCAACGCTTTGTCGACTTCGGCAGCCGCTTTGTTGGCGGCGTCAGCCTCAGCCTTCACCGAATTGATCTGAGCCTGGAGTTTCTTCAGTTGAGCCTCGAGAGAGAGTCGCTCTTGCTCCTTTTTGGCAAGTGCCTTGGATACCCCTGACATTCCGGAGTCAACCCGCTGAAACGCGGACTGGGCATCCTTCAAACGGGCGCTGGCCTTCAGGTGGTCTAGCTTGCGGGCTTCGAAATCCTTTCTCGCATAGTAGAATTTCGAGAAAACCTCTCCGACCTCGAGTCGACCCACGGCAGTTTGCGCGTTCGCAAGTTGGATGCGGGTATTCTGCAGCGAGGCTTTCGCGTCGGCTTCCTGCTTGGTGTAAGCAGCAAGTGATTTCTCCAGCGAAGCAACCTGACTCGCGAGTGACTTTTTCAATGCCGCGATCCCGGCGGGAACTTTCTTATTCGCAGCGGCAGCAGCGGCGGCGAGTTTTGTCGCATCATCTTTGGCCTTCTTCAATGCCGCCTCAGTCGAGGCAACCGCCTTGGGAGAGACCGTCCCTTCAAGCTTTTTGATGCCGGTCGATGCGGCGTCGATCGACGGGCGAAGCTTCGCCAACTCGGCCTGTGCAGATTTCACAGCTGCGGCTGCAGCGGCCACGCTCTTTTCAAGCCCTTTGGTGGTAGAACTCGCTTTGGCTTTGCGGGCGGCGATTTTCGCGAGGGCAGCATCGAGAGTCTTCACCACTTCATCGTCCTTGGACAAAACGGCAGCAGACTGATCACGAGCTGTTTTCACGGCTACCAACGCTTTCTCCGCACCTGCCAATTGGGCTTTCGCGGTTTTCAAAGCACTTCCGCTTCCAGTGGCCTGCTTTTGATTGGTGGCGATGGCGGCCTCAACTTTTTTAAGGGCGGTGGCCTTTTGATCCCGCTCTTTTACCATTGCCAGATACTTCTGTTGGGAAGACTTGGTGGTTTTGAATTTCGACTCCCAAGATTTGAGAGCGGCTTTCGCATCGGTCTCAGCCTTCTTGGAGGCAACCAGCGATTTCTCCAGACCCTTGATCGCGTCGTCCTTGGATTTCTTGACAGCGGCAATCTGCGACCGCGCCTTGGCCAGAGCGGCGGTGGCGTCAGCAACTTTCTTTTCCTGCGCCGGCACGCCCTTCTGCATCTCGGCGAGACGCTTCTTCGCCGCAATCATCTGTACGCTTAAGGCTGGAGGATTCGGCGAGAGTTCCCCGACCTTCTTGCCACTGGCGGCATCCCACACGGTGACGGCTCCCGTCCAATCGTTGCCAATGACTTTCTTGAAGTCGTGGGTAAACGCGACGCGAACGGGCAGATCAGCGAGACCACTGATGCTGGCCTTGCGGCTGACGTTGGCATCCCAAGTATAGATTCGGCTGTCCCGACCGGCCGTCACGATGTAACCGTTGTGATGGATGGCGGCATGCAACACGCCGCTGGCATGTGTGCGGGTGCTTTTCACCTCGTCGCCTTCCGCAGCGTCGAAGGTCTTCACATATCCGTCTTCGCTTGCGCTCAGCACCAGCTTGGCATTGCGCCAGGCGATCGCGTTGATCTTGCCCTTGTGCTTGCCAATCACGTTAATTTCCTGACCGGTGTCAGCCTCCCAAATCACAATTCCGCCGCCACGATCGCCCGAAGCGAGGTATTTGCTATCCGGACTGAACTGAAGTGCGGTCACCCAATCGGTGTGTTTCTTCATCTTCGCGATCTGCTCGCCGGTCGCCGTGGAGAAGAGTTTGACCAACTTGTCCGGTCCTGCGATCGCAATGAACTTCTGATCCGACGAAATGTCCGCCGCGAGAACTGAATCCAGATCTTCGCCAACCGTGAGAATCCGTTCGCCCGTGGCGATGTCCCAGACCGCGGCCATGCCGGAATGACTGCCTCGTCCGCCACCGACAATCAGGAGCTTGCCGTTCCGACTGAACTTCGCATCCGATGGATAGCCTTCGGGAAACGGCAACACCCCGAGCAATTCGTAGGTGTCGGTGTGGTAGAGAAGAATCTGACGCTGACTTCCGATCGCAACCAGCGGAGCCCAAGGACTCGCAGCTAGCGCGGTGGATGCCGTTCCGCGGCCGGTCACCTGCGGTGGATCCAAGAGCAATTCGCCCGGCATGGGAGGTGGGCCTTCCGGTTTCCCGGATTCGGCTCCCGCCAAGCTGAGGTCCATCTTCGGCTTGTTGGACTTGATGGCCGAGCTGCTGGAGCGTTCCAACAGTCCACCGGCAATCCAGTTCTTGATGATCAGAATTTCCTTGGGATCAAGCTTGCCGTTGGGCGGCATCTCAGGCTCTTCAGCATGGGTAATTACCTTGAATAGTTTACTCGCATCGGCATCGCCACTCTCGACGATGAGGCCTGAGCCACCACCGGTGAGAAGGTTTCCGAACGTGCCCATGTCGAGATCTCCCTTGGCCTTGTCCGCATTGTGACAACGCAGGCAGGAGTTCTTGAGGATGGGGAAAACGTGGTCGTCGAATGTAATCTTCTCAGCCGCCTGGCCGGACACGCCGACGAGCGCAGCCAGGAAGGACGCAGCGATGAATCGTTTCATAGGTCTATATATCAGTGGTTGAAGAAGAACTCTTTCGAGTTCATGACAGCCCAGAAGATGTCGTAGTACGAATTGGTCTGTTCCTTGGGATCCGTGAAGAATTCCTTGAGTTTGGCCATTTCCTTGGCAGTGGTCGAGCGACTCAGACAACGCCAGTAGATTTCATTCACAACATCCTCGGGTTTGGCCTTGGCTTTGATCATTTCCTGGAGCCATTTGGCGCGAGTGACCTTGCTATTCACCGTTGAGCCATTCAGCAGATGCAACGCCTGCGAGAGATTCGGATCAATGGAGACTTCACAGGAACAGACCGAGCCGCGAGTTGAGCGGCCGAAGGTTGTAAGGAAGTAAGTAGAGGTGCGGCCATCGACGATTTCGACAGAACGCGAACCAACCGGAATACCACTGTATTTCTCCGGAGCGTCAGTCACCTGATTGATCACGTCGAGGAGCACCTCGGCGCGGATTCGGCGAATGTAACCCTTGGAGAAGTTTTTGGTATCGAGTTTGTTGCTCTCGTTCGAAACTGCCGCCAGTTGGTAGGTGCGCGATTTGCAGATAGTGGCAACCAGATCTCGGAAGTCATACTTCGAATCAGAGAATCGTTTACCCAACGCCTCCAACAACTCGGGATTCGACGGTGGATTGCTGATGCGAACGTCATCCACGGGATGGACGATTCCTTTGCCCATAAAATGATCCCAAACGATATTCGCCATGTTCTTCGCGAACCACGGATTGCGGGGGGATGCCAACCATTCAGCAAGAACCTTGCGACGATCTTCGCCAGATTTGATCTCAGGTGCCTCGGCACCGAGGAACTTCGGCTTCATATCCTTCTTGCCAACCGGGTGGGTCACTCGGCCTGAATTCTTGTTATAGACAACCGATGAACGGGTATCGACACCGCGTTTGCGTCCGATCTGGGCGAAGAAAGCCTGGAAACTGTAGTAGTCATCCATGGTCCAGCGATCGAATGGATGATTGTGACACTGCGCACATTGGATTCGCATTCCCATGAAGATCTGGGCCGTGTTTTCGCTGAGCTTCAGCTGGGTCTGCTCGACCTTGTAGAAGTTTGCGGCGGGATTCACGAAGGTGTCACCGGACGCGGTGATGAGATTCTTGACGATTTCATCGAGCGGCATGTTCTCGGCGAAACGCTCCTTCAGCCAGTTGAAGTACTGGTAGGCGGATTTGTAAAGGAACTGGTTGTTGTCCGTACGGATCTGTAACAGCTCGGCGAATTTCATCACCCAGATGTCATTGAACTCCGGCCGCTGAATCAACTCGTCGATCAGTTGGTCGCGCTTCTTCGGGTCTTTGTTCGCGGCAAACTTTTTCACCGTGTCCGGAGCCGGCACACTGCCAACCACGTCGATGTACGCCCGACGCATGAAGGCGCCATCACTACAAAGTTCGGAGGGCGTGATGCGAATCTTCTTCAGTTTGTTGTGAATCAGCGTATCAACAAAATTGTTCTCCTTGATGTTCGGCCACTTGAAATTTTCGATATCTGGAATGACCAGCACCTGAGCACCCACGGTGAATGCATCATAACGTGCCATCACATATGCCTCGCCGGGCGAACCCGCGATGATCGTGCCGTCCTGATTCACGGCCGCAGCAACATCGTTGTTGGTGATGTATTTGGCCATGTCACTGATGTCCCGATCAGTGCCATCTGAGTAGGTCGCACGGATGGTCATTTTTTGCTTCGAGCCTTTGCCCTTCAACACGGCCTGCACGGGATAGATCTCGATTCCAGTGACTTTCGCAACCTCCTTGGCGTCCGGTTTTGCGCCATTCGCAATCCAGGTTCGAAGAGTCTGATACAACTTGCTTTCCTCGCCGAACAACTTGCCGCCGGTGTGCGTCACCCGTCCCGCAGTTTTCTCCAACATGAGGCTGTCATCCGGGAGGGCGAGATTGATACGTCGCCCCATCAGTTCGCGCGTCACCCGCTGATAATCGCCGGCGGGGTCGTAGCCGAAAAGCGAGAGACGAAAGCCGTCCTTGCCACTGGCAGCGCCATGGCAACCACCCACATTGCAACCTGATTTGGTAAACACCGGAACGATGTCCTGGTAGAAACTCAGGTCAGGCGTGACAACTGAATTGGAAACAACCAGCGGCAAATCAAAGTTCCGGCCGCCAAAACTCACTTTCGCGACGGTCTTGCCGTCCTTCACCGGCGTGATCCAGTTCGACGAAGATTTTGCAATCTTGGCGTCGCCGATTGCAAACTTGGCCTGGGACGTCACATCCTTCGATGTGCTGTCCGAGTACCATCCTTGAACGACAATCGATTGGCGGTCATTTTTGGACGACAGGTTGATGTTGGCGGGATAAACGCGGACATCGATGAGTTTGGGCGCTTCAGCGAACAGGCTGGTGGAAGCCAGCGCCAATCCGCAGAGAGTGGGAACGAGTTTGTTCATGGTCTTTTGCTGCAAGATCGATGGTTGGTTACTTCTTGGTATTCGCCTGCGCGACAAGTTTTTTGGGTTCTTCTTTCTTAGGCGCGTCAATTCGCAGCCGGCCGCTATAGGCAAACCGCTGCAAAATCTTTTCACCGTTCTTCTCGACGACCAGATCGCAATAGACGTTCCGGTCGTAACCAATTTTGGCTTTGTCGCTGACCTTCACATCAAAGACGATTTCCTTGACATCCTTCGTAATGTAAACCGGGGCAGCTGTCGCACCGGACGGCAGACTGCCGAGCGTCACTTTGGCCTTGCCTTCGAAGGGAGTTTTCGGTGTCACGTTGACGACGATCTTGCAATCCTCGCCTTGGATGGTCGTAACCAGCGGAATCTTGCCAGCGACGAAATAGTCGGCGACTTCCAGATCGTAGAGTTCAGTTGACGACCACGCACGACCGCCAGCCACGGTTGCCTGACCAATGAACGCCATCTTCCAATTGCCAGTCGCCGCTCCACTGTTGGCGCTGAAGTAGTAGGAGGCGTTGGTCTTGCCTTTCGGAATCGTGACCGAGGAACTCGCACCGATGCCGGACGGCTTGTACAGATTATAAACCGTGATCTTTTCGTCGAAGCCCTTCTTTCGCTCGACCGTTACGTTGATGTACTTTGTTCCATAACGAACGATCGGCGTTTTCGGGACCTCGAGGTTCAGCTTGAAAGGAAGTTCGTCCACGACGGCGAACGCAATGTTATCCGACCAGGTGCTGTAGAACGTTCCGCGATTACCGTCACGAACGAGCTCGTAATTCTGCCAGATTCCACCCTTGACCGGAGTCTTGGAACCTTTCGGCGAGGTCACCGTCACATTTCCGAGAGCGCCACCGATCGGAGCGTCTGCAGCAGCCTCGAAAACCACCGGATAGGTGGTGGTGGCTGAAGGCCACTGGCCGGACACGAGTTTCATACCCTTGGGCATGTTCTCCGTACCGAAGATCAGGTCGTCGCGATAGTTTGCCCGGCGCAGGTAGAACAGGCCGGCAAAACGATTTCCACGGGCAACGATGATGTTCTTCCGCGTTTGCGTATCGTACCTCGCCGTGTCAGGCAGGTAGATGCTCACATCGGGCTTCATCTCGGTAACTTCAATGCGGTAGGCACAATCAGGACCGAAATTGCCGAGTTCGTCGTTGATCCGAACCACGTACTCACCATCAGCCTTGATTGTGTAGCTGAAGTTGGCATCCGCTCCACCAGAGTCGGTGCGCCCAGTCAGATATTTGCCCTTGGCTTCGTAAAGATAGATCGCGGTGTCGAGCTTCGAGCGGAGCCGGCTCGAGTAGCAATTGAAGAGCAGCGCCTGGCCTTTCTTCGCCTTGAATTTGAAGTAGTCGTAATCCTTCTCCGTTGCGATCAAACCGTTGAATGCCAATGGAACCGTATTCAATTCCTCGTTGTGATTTGCCTCGGCAACTGAGTTGTTCGGCTCTTTTTCCAGCACGTTGTCGTAATTGGACACGCGGACCGGATTCGGGGACGGGGCAGTCATGCCGCGTCGAACGGGAAACACTCCTTGCACCAGACGATCATCAAATTTTTCCGGAAGCATGACGCTTTGACCAAAATTACCACCGGCGTCACCGATAAACTCAACATCAAGAGATTGCCCGGCGCGACCACCGGCAGGATAAACGGCATGCGGGCGGGGAAAGTTTCCGACATGCAGACGATACAGTTCGTTGCGGCCCAAGAACGATGACTCGCGCACCTGCACATAGTACTTACCCGTGTAAGGGGCAACCAAAGTAAGGAAAGGATCCTGAATGTGGAGACTGGTATCGTCCGCCCGTTTGATCCATTTGCCGTCTTTATCGAGGATCGCCACATAGGCATCCCAAATCGCACCACCGCTGGCGCGTCCGAGACGGATCCCTTCAAGTTCAACCGAAAGCTTTTCACCTTTGGTTGCCTCAAACGTGTAATGATCCACATCTTCGCGACCAATTTTACCGAGCACCGTCTGGTTCTTCCCGATCACTTCAGCAGCCTTTAGAAGATTGTTCTCTGTCGTCTTTTCCTGCTCATCGATCTGCTTAAACGGCCCGACGTAATAGGTCCTGAGTTCAGACAAACCGGTCTTGGAGCGGAGACGGTAGCGATGCTCGCCGAGTTCGCAATCGGCCGCGACTTTCAACTTCGCGACCACAGTGCGGTCCTCCTTTTTATCAAATGAAACCACCGTCACTCCCTTTTCGTAAAACAGGACCTCTTCCACATCAGCCAAACGACGGCCGTGGAATGTGGCGATGACTTCGGTTCCACGCTGGAAACCATTGGGGAGAATGTAGCTCAGGTTCGGATCAACCGCCCGCGCCGGGAGCGCTACGATCAGGCCAATCAGAGTCAGGATGAGTTTTTTCATGTTCGGTTTAAAATAAGCGGGGCAACACCATTTATCTGATGCTGCCCCGCAGGGGACATTTTAATCGCCCAGTTTCCTGCGCGGGGTGGGAATCTTAGGCCAATATGTCTGTATTGAGCTCAGGTTCGCCGGTCACGATCGCCTGCGGACGACCACCTGGGGAGTCGAGACGTTTTGCCGGATTGATCCCCATGAGATTGAAGACCGTTGACGCATAGTCAGTCACAGTGAACGGTTTTTCCTCCGGCTCGCCCCCGGTAGGATCGGAGGATCCGTGAATGTAGCCACGCTTCACTCCGGCACCAGCCATTGCGATGCTGAACACCTTCGGCCAGTGATCACGGCCGGCGGTGCGGTTAATCTTCGGCGTGCGACCAAATTCGGAAGTCACCAACACGAGCGTCGTGTCCAGTAAGCCGCGCTGATCAAGATCGGTGATCAGCTGGGCGTAAGCCTGATCAAAGGAAGGCAACGTGGTCCCCATGGATCGCTGGATGTTGCCGTGCATGTCCCAACCACCGTAGGTGAGAGTCACGTAGCGAACACCCGATTCAACGAGTCGGCGGGCAAGCAACATACGCTGACCTGCCTGGTTCATTCCGTATGCAGTGCGAAGTTTGCTGCTTTCCTTCTTAATATCAAAGGCGGCGCGAGCTTCCGGGGAACTGATCAGGCTGTAAGCACGCTGGTAGAACGAATCCATACCATCGAGCGCGTCGGCTTTCTCAAGATTGCTGAAGTGCTCATCCACAACCGAACGGATGTTGCGACGCTTATCAAATCGCTTGTCGTCAATACCGGCAGGCAATTTAAGATCGCGAACCTGGAAGTTGCTGCTCGCAGGATCAGAGCCCAAACTGAAGGGCCCGTAAGCCGATCCCAGGTAACCCGTGCCGCTATTGCGGGTCTGATTGGGAACAATGACGTAAGGAGGGAGATTCTTGCGAGGCCCCTGCTCATGGGAAACAACACTCCCCATGCTTGGATAGTCCAAAGCAGGACTCGGACGATTACCCGTCATCATATTGTGAGTGCCGCGCTCATGCGCCGCTTCGCCGTGAGTCATGGAACGAATCACCGTGATCTTATCAGCGATCGCGGCGGTTTTTTTCATGTACTGGGAGAAGTATTCACCCGTCTTGGTCTTCACCGTGGAGAGCGGTCCGCGATATTCAATGGGAGCTTCGAACTTGGGATCCCAAGTCTCCTGGTGAGCACAGCCACCGGGGAGGTAAATCTGGATCACTGAAAGCGCTTTGGCTTTCGGCGCAGGGTAGTCTTCGGAAGCCTGAAGTTTAAAAGCATCACCGAGCGTAAGTCCCAGAGTGCTGAGCGCACCTACCTGGAGGAAGTCGCGGCGTGAGGGGTTCCACGGATGATCGGGGGAATTACACCAATTCTTCGAGTTATTGCTCATAAGTTTATCTACGAAAAGTGAGTTAAGGTAAGCAGACTGGGGGGATTCGACTTTATTCAAAATTTTCAGCAGGGCGTTCAAGGTCGTATCACAGTGAAAACAAAGGACTTATGGGGATTTTGCAACGTCACGCCGACGCGCGGATGTTTGCCCAGGTGTGAACGTGCGGGGAACCTCGGAAGTACCAGACCATCGCTGGCCCTTCGATCTGCCAGACATCCCATACTTTATCGTTACCGATGTCCCCTTTCTTGTAAAAAGCCATATGCAGATTCTCGGTTCCGTTCTTGGCCACCAGTTTCATCACCTCTTGGCGGTCGGACTCACGAAACGGTGCAAGGAGATCTGACAAGGTCGCGAGGACCAGCCCCTGTTGATCCTTGGACAGGTCAGCCATACGTATCCCGTCCAGCCCGGTTTTCTTTCCGGTGAGATTCACTGTCTTCGTGCCGTTCTCGTTCCGGCCTTTGGCCTCGAGTGCGATGGCGCGCTGTTTCCCATCCAAGGCCTGAAACACCTCGTTCGCTCGTTTGGCCTGATACCAATACGCGTTGCCCTTGTGATCGGGTCCTTCGTTGCCGGTTCCGGCCGCATGGCCATAAAAGATCGGCCCACCAAACGCGGCTCCCTCAAGAGAGTCCCCGTCGCAACGCCGGGTGCAGTGTCGCCCGGTCAGAACAAATTCGAACTTGCCGCTCCCCGGCTTTCCGAAGAGCGCGATTGCGGAATCTCCAAATCCTTTTTTACCGCTGTCATCCTCCACCTGTTTAAAAACCGTCTGCGCATATTCTTCGCTGTGCAGCCCCATGAAGATCTGCTTTACCAAGTCCTGCTGATCCGCGTTGAGGAACGTTCCGATTCGATCCCGGGTGATGTGCCAATTGGCTTCAATTTCAGACCGCTTCTTGTGGCTCCAATCGAAGCAAAGTTTCTTCCGCTGCTCGTCGTTGAAGCTCTTGTAAAGCTGGGCGACCAAGGTTTCCGGTTTCCCTGCGGAGCTTGGTTTGGCGATCCCGGTCATCCCGGTCGCGGCCATCGCCGAGGCAGCGACGGAAGTCTTCAGGAAACTCCGTCGCGAAAATTCCGGCAGCAAATTTGCGTCATCCATGGGCGTGTTCATAAAAATCATCTACCACCAGATGCTGAGCTTGGGAAGACATATCCGGTGGCAATATTCGCCGGATTCGGGGCCCGGCAAGATGCCGCTCGCCCGGCGTCGAACCCGACCAACGCCTAAGGCAAGAGATCGAAGCAGGCCATCTCCTTCGCATTGCGAATCAGAAGCATTCCATCCGCGATGGCGGGGTTGTTCCATGTCTTGCCACTGATCGCGGGGAGCCGCGCGATCTCGATCCATTCCGACGGGTCCGCCTTCACCAAGGCCAAATCACCGTTGCCGCATTGAACGAGAAGTCTGTCTTCAACCAGCAGCACCTGGCCATAGCCGTAACGACCGTCCTTCCATGCTCTGCTCCCAGTTTGAAGATTCAGACACACCAGAATATCTTCATCCAAACCGTAAACATGCCCCCCATACATCACCGAGCTGGTGAGCTTGTTCTTCATGAACTTGTTCCGCCAAAGTTCCTGCACCTTCCACTCGTCCTCGGCCAACGAAAACTCCAGGAGGGCGCAACCCATTCCGTATCCGGCAGACACGAACACCTGATTACTCGAAACCACAATGGGCTGAGAAATGGCGTTTTGATAACTGACTTTCCATGGATGCCGCCAGAGCACCTCGCCTTTTTCGGGACTCATCCCAATAAAGCTCTTCCCGGTGAAAATCAGCATTTGCGATACGCCAGCCAACTCCGCAATGACCGGTGATGAATACGCGGCCCGATCTTTCACCGCACTCCAGCTCAGGGCACCGCCATCGAGAGCATACGCCACTACCGAGCGACCGGCCACCTCAGCGCCTACCTTCATCGGTTCGCCGGCGAGGACCACGACGTTTGTTCCGGAGACCAGCGGGGAAGCCGCCGCGCCGAACTGTAGCACCTTGCATTTTGCTTCGGTCGTCACGTCATGACGCCACACGGTTTCGCCGTTCACGGCGTCCACGCATCGAAATTCACCCATCCCTCCAAGCACATAAAGTTTGCCCTCAAAGTATTGCGGCGTGGTTCGCGGCCCGTTGCCACCCATGGGCTCCTGAAAATGACTGTGCCAACGGTTTTCCCAAAGCTCGCGACCGGTCTCCACCTCATAGGCGACGAGCGCCTCGTCTTCACGGCGTTGTTCCAAAGTGTAGGCCACGCCCTCCGCCACGACAAACGAGCCATACCCTCCGCCACAAGGCTGGCGCCATTTCAACTGGGGCGGTTTCGAATCCCACTGGAGATTGATCTTCTGCTCGGTGTAGACGCCTGCCCGATTCGGCCCGCGATATTCCGTCCAGTAGACACCGCCCTCTCGGCTTCCGGTGGCCGGAGTTGTCGACTGCTTCTTGCGATGCTTCTCCAACGCATCGAAGTCCGGTTTTGCCGGATTAAACGTCGGGTAAGGGATAGGCGCGCCCCGCATCTCAAAATGAAGAATCCCCGCCTTGTACAATGCGAACATGATCAGGCCGGTGTAAACCACCGAGTAGAAACCTATGAAGATGGATCCGAAGATCTTCCCTCCAATGCTTCCCGGTGACACCCACATCTTGATGAAACCCGCTGGCGGGAACAGCAACGTCAACCCCCGCGCTGAGCCGGGTTTCGATTCCTCCATCGAATTCAACGCTTCGTGACCGCGATCTTTGTCTTCTTCGCTCATGCCCATTTGCGAAATGTAACGATCCGGCGATATCGTCAAAGACCAATCTGCTTCGCTACCGAACGGGAGAGGACTGACAGCAAATGTGATTCAACCCTTGCGCCAGATTCACAACTTTTCTAGAACCTCGCAATGCCAAGCAAATCCACACCGACCGCGTTTGACCTCAGGCACTGGGTTGATCAGTGTGCCCGGGACGTCAACCGAGCGCTGGGTCGCTTCATTCCGAAAGCGACAGCCAAACCGGCCACGATGCACAAGGCTATGCGCTACTCGCTTTTTGCCGGTGGCAAACGCATGCGACCCGCCCTCACGCTGGCGGCTGCGGAAGCCTGCGGCGGCCAGCACGAACCGGCCATGCCCCTCGCCTGCGCCGTCGAATGCATCCACACGTATTCGCTCATCCATGACGATCTGCCCGCGATGGACAACGATGACTTCCGCCGCGGCAACCCCACGAATCACAAAGTCTTTGGCGAAGGCATCGCCATCCTCGCCGGCGACGCGTTGCTCACCCAAGCCTTCGAGAT
The DNA here is from genome assembly GCA_047608975.1 of Limisphaerales bacterium. Lineage (GTDB taxonomy): Bacteria > Verrucomicrobiota > Verrucomicrobiia > Limisphaerales > JAYPXF01. The sequence continues at coordinate 23,538 of JBLFYM010000029.1, forward strand.
AGCAGCCCAATGCAAGTCTTGGCCGCGCTATTCCCATCGCGACGTCGTGCTCGAAATCGCCAAAGCCTCCGGCTCCCTGCAACTCATCGCCGGCCAGGTGGCCGATCTCGAAGGAGAGGGAAAAAAGCTCAAGCTGCCCCAACTGAAATACATCCACGAGCGCAAGACCTCCGCCCTGCTCTGCTGCTCTGCCCGTCTCGGCGGCATGAGCGCGAACTGCACACCGCGTCAGCTCGAGGCACTCACGGATTTTGGTTACCATGTCGGCCTCGCCTTTCAGGTCATCGATGACATTCTCGATGTCACACAAACTTCCGAGCAGCTGGGTAAAACTGCGGGCAAAGATCTCACCGCCGAGAAGGCCACTTACCCGGCAATTATGGGCTTGCCAAAATCGCGCAAAATCGCGCAACAGCTCACTGACAAAGCCTTCGCTGCACTGAAGCCGTTTCGGGGTAAAGCCGTGGCCCTCCAAGCCCTCGCGGAATACCTCCTCAAGCGCGAAAATTGAAGCGGTTAGAAAACGTGCTCAGCGTTTCGTTTCCCAAACCGAACTGTCCAGTCGCCGGTCAAACCTGAACGGCTCCTTCGGATCGCCGGTCAGCGTCACCTGCACCGGCGGAAAATTTGAACTGATCAGGTCCAGCTGGACGTGCGTGATGTTAGGCGCCCACTCCTTCTCATTGACATACCACTTGTGCCCGTCCGCATGCAGATAGAGTACGGGTTGGCCAAAAGCCTTGGCCGCATTCGTGAAACCTTTCAGCATGCCAGTATGCCCTCCGGCGGCCGTGGCCTGGGCCAGAATTACGGCTGAATGAACCTTCGCACCGTGTTCCTCAAACTGCGCGGAAATCCACTTCGCGTTGTCAGCCAACCGGGCATCCCACTCCGCAGGGTCATGTATCTTGCCCCCAACCTTGTTGATACCGATCACAAGCGCTCCGTTGCGGACAAACGCAAAGTTCTCCCAACGGCCTGACTGGCGCGCGACGGGTGATGGGAAATCCCAGCGCGCATCCATCATGAGAAAATGATTGGTCCACCAGATCCATGACTGGGCCGGATCGTTCTGATCGTTCCACTCATTGTCGCCCGGCACGATAAAGGTCGGGATCGAATTTCCGCTGGTCAGAAGTTCGTGCACCTTCACAAATTGATCCTCTCCCCAGTCCAGGCGCTTCCCGGTCACGATATCACCGAGATGCACCATGAATTCACTGTCGGACACCCGGTTCTCCGTCGCGACAAACCTCCGCAAGGCCACCTCCGCGGCCTCGTTGTAAGGACCGCATCCCATGGCAGTGAACACCAGCGGACCAGTTCCGCCGGTATTCGATGTCACACAGCCGGACCAGGAGACCAAGCAGAGAAGAACGGATAGAATAGCGAGAGTAGATTTCATGAAATTCAAGATGTCGGTGATTTTTGGATTGTTTGAAAATGGAACGCGCGGTTAGCGAAACGTCAAAATGTCGAGAAAGCGAGTCCCCGTCTTGGTCAGCCTCCATTTGCCGCGCTCCTTCGTGATCAGTTTCCGGCAGCGATTCGACAGCGCCTCGGACTCGATCACCCGCAGAAGCGTGTAGCCGGATTCGAACTTCACCTCTTGTTTCGAACGGGGAATCAGTTGGCAAGGAATTCCGGCAAAGTTCAGAACCAGTTCATACCCGTCGATGCCAGCACGTTCCGCCGTGGCATTCCTGCGCATCAACGGACGATAGTCACGGGCGAATGAGAAGTCGGTCTTCGGAACGAGCACCCGACACATCTCACGCTGATAGCGGATGTAGTTGAGCATGCTGAAACCGTTGCCCGCGGTCGCCGGCCGCCGAAACACCTCTGTTGGATCCAGTCCCAACAGATTCCAGCCATGCCAGATACCGTGCTCGTTCTTTCCCTCATAAGCCTTTTTGTGCCAACCCGAGAATTGCCGGTTGGCCAGCAGTGCCACCTCAAAGTGAACATGCGCCCGCTCCCGACCGATCCGGGTGCGGGTATTTGCTGTGCGGCCGAGTATTCCGAGCATCGTTCCAGCGCGAACCTGCGAGCCAATCCGCAACGAATCCTTTATACTGCTGAGGTGCGCATAAAGGGTGTAGATGAGCACGCCCTCCACCTTGTGCTGCAGCACGACATACTTCCCATACAAGGAAGCACCGCTGGACCGGCTCAGATACGCGACCTGCCCTTCCGCTGCCGCCGTGATCTTGTCTATCGGTTCACCATGCCGATCCGTGTTCACCCGTAAGATGTCGATCCCTTCGTGAAACTGCCCCCCCTTGGTGCGGACACAGCCGTAACTCCCGCTCACCCAATCCCGATCTGGCGAAGTCGGCGCATAGAAACGCGCTTCATCTCCCACCCCGAACTGACGATTCGGCGTCGGCAGATGGAACTGCTGGGCCGGCACTGAGGGCGCCAACACAACCAACAGGCTGAGGATCAAAACCCGAATCAATGCCATCAGTCTTTGATGTCCGCGATCACCAGGTTCAGTCCCGACACGATGCGATCACACTCCTTGGGCTTGGTGTTTGGAAAAAATATCAACTCCCCTTCGCCCATCAATTGGCGCATCACCACCACCCCTACCCATTCTGTTTTGGGATAGCTGGCCTGGATGACCAAACGCTTCCCGCGATAGGCTCCGGAAATGTTCTCCAAGATTCGCTTTCCGGCGCGGGTCAACTGCAGCTTGATCGCCACCGACCCATCCGCAGCGTCGTGCGCCGAAGCCACTTCCACGTGAGCGGTAGTCAAAACCGGATTCGCTGATACATACATGGTCCCGCCGTTGGGCGCGTCGATATCGACGCTCTTGCTCATGTCTCCCATACCGGGATGCGACTCCTGAAAAATGAGGATATGGGTCGCATCCTCCGCCTTGACGCGCTTGGGCGTCTTGCACCCCACTGTGAGAAAGGCCGCGAGAAACACGAAATTGAGGTTGAACAGCATCCGATGAATCTTCATATTCGCGGCCAATTTGTTCGAAATCGCATTAACAGCACAGAAAAAATTATGGGACAGCAACACAGCAAAGTCGAAAAACGCCGCCGCCGAATCAACTATCTGAAACGGAAGAAAGCCGAGCTCAAGGCCAGCGCACCAAAAAAATCGAAGAAGTAACCTGAGCTTCAGCACGAATTTCAGAGACCGCCCTTGGGCGGTCTTTTTTTATTCCTCCACCGGGCTGCGAACTAGTCCCTCCTCACCACCGGTTCAGTCAATAAGCTTGACCCTTGTCAGGGCGTTGCAATCTTTCCGGCGTAGTTCGGGCAGCCCAAGGCCGGAAGCTACCATTCCATGAGTTCCGAATTCCAGGAAGCCACCTCGCAGAACGGCCGCCGTGGGTATGTGCCGGTGTTCCTCTCGGCGCTGTCCGGAATTGTGATCGCCGGGGTGGTAAGTCTGCTGGTGGCGGCTGATCAAAAGGCCGAGCGGCTGGATCGGATCGCCTTGCAAACCACCGAAACGGTGGATCGGCTCAAGGAATCCTACGCCGTCAACGAAGAGGCCCTCCAATCGATCGGCAGTCTCTTTGACAGCGCCGGCGAGGTGAACCGACGACAGTTCAGCCGGTTCGTGCAACGCTGCTTTGAGCGGCAACCCATGCTCCGCGGGCTCGGCTGGGCCCCCTGGGTCCCCGGCGAGAAACGCAACGACTACGTCCGCGCCGCCCAGGCCGACGGTCTACGAAACTTCGCGTTCAAGGAGTGGGGCAACAACGGCTGGGAGAAATCCCGCGTCAGGGATGCTCATGTTCCCGTCTATTTTGCCGAGCCGATGCGCACGAACTACGCCGCTTTGGGCTTTGATCTGATGTCCAGCCCACACCGCCGCGAAACCCTGCTGAAGGCGCGGGATCTCGCCGCACCCGTCGCCGGGTATTCAAGCAACCCCGCCACCGGCAAGCGCAGTGACAGCTTGGTTGTCTACCTCCCCATCTACCGCGATGGCATAATCCCCCAGACAACCCCAGACAACCCCAGACAAGCACACCGCACTGCTCGGGTTCGGATCCGCATCGTTTTCGTTGAAGCAACTCATCGGCGAAGCCGCGCAAAATCTCGAACGCGGTATCACGCTGGAGGTCTTTGACCGGGAACTGACGAATGCGGAACCGATCTTCCGCCACCCCCAGAAGCCGGCCGGAATTCCAACACCCGGAGAAAGCACGCGGGCCACCACCTCCACGATTCAGCTGGCAAACCGCACTTGGGAATTCGTTTTCACGCCGACCCAGCAGTTCTACCGGGCGCATCCGGACAGCCAGACATGGATTGCGCTCTGCACCTGTCTGGCATTCACCACTCTCATCTGCGCCTGGATTTATTCGATGGCCAACCGCCAGGTCCGCGTGGAAGGCCTCGTCAACGAACGCACATCCGAGCTCGTCATCTCAAATGCCGCCCTGTCTCAGGAGAACAAGAAACGGAAGCGCGCCCAACGGGCACTCGCCGAAAAGACCGGCGAACTTGAGGACGTAAACCGCGAACTCGAATCCTTCTCCTATTCAGTCTCACACGATCTTCGCGCCCCGCTCCGGGCGATCGTCGGATTCACCGGCTTCGTTCTGAAGAATCATGGTGCGAAGCTGCCCGACGAAGCGATCAAACAGCTCAATCACGTCAAGGCCGGTGGCGATCAGATGAATGAACTCATCGAAGGTCTGCTTCAGTTCTTCCGCATCCAGCGGGTTGAACTGAGCACCCACCCGGTGGATATGGATGACATGGCGCGCAAGGTCCTGTCCGAACTTCAGAGCGCGCAACCGGAACGGCCGGTACAGATCGAGTGGGGACCGATTCCGAAAGCCGTGGCCGATCGAACCCTCATCCGGCAGGTCTGGCAGAACCTGTTGTCCAACGCGCTAAAATACAGCGCTCAGAACCCGTCTCCCGTGATCGACGTCGGCTCCACCGCACGCCCGGGCGAAGTGGTCTACTACGTCCGGGACAACGGCGCGGGATTTAGCATGAAACAGGCGCATCGGCTGTTCTGCATGTTTCAGCGCCTCCATAGCGCTGATGAATTTGAGGGCACGGGAATCGGACTGGCGCATGTGAAGAAGATTGTCCAACGCCACGGTGGCCGGATCTGGGCCGAAGGCAAAGAAGGTGAAGGAGCCACCTTCTTCTTCACGCTCGGACGGGCGTAGCCCGGCAGGAACTCGCGGTTCCGGATCATGCCAATACCATCAGCACCAGCATCGGCCAGCCGAGGTAACGCTTCGCGCGATCCGATTCCGCCGCCAGCGCGCCATCCACCCGTTGCTCGCTCAAATGTTCGAGCCTCGCTCCTGATGCCAAGGCGGCGTTCACATAATCAGACAGCTGGTTTGGCACACTCTCCGGGTAAGTCACCTTCCCGGACAACGGATCGGTGAACCGCGCCCGTGATTTGCGCAACAAAATCGCCGGGTGCATCACGGATACCACCACCCGCCCACCGGTTTTCACCACCCGCTTCATCTCTGCAAACAACAGATTCAGATCGGCGATGTGATCGAGCACCAAGGCACACACAACCAGATCGAATCCCCCCGTAGCGAAGGGGAAACGCGTTCCCAGATCGTGTTGTCGAAAACAGATATCCGCCGCGCCTGCCTTCGCCCGCGCCCGATCCAACATCCGCTCAGAAAAATCAATCGCCGTGACCTTCGCCCCCGCCTCCTTCAGCTGGATACTGTGCCGCCCCGTTCCACACCCGACATCAAGGACAGACAAGCCATCCACGGCGCCGACCAATGGAGGCATGAACCGAGATTCCAGCATCACCAGCGGATTATCCTCCTCATCGTAGATCGCCGCCCACCGGTCGTAGCCATCTTGCGTGGACAGATGAACCTCATTTTCAACTGCTTCGTCTGTCATCAGTCCCCGAAAATACATGCCCGACCGAATGCCCGCAATCCGTGTCTGATCCATCGCTCCAGCGCAGCGGATGGAACACCGCTTCAGTTCTTCGAAGAGTTCGGCACCGAGAGCGCAAACTGGTGATCATTTTTGGGTGGGCCAATCATTTGCGCGGCAGCGTCTTGGACTGCGGCTGTCCTCTGCCGCTATTCGCTGCGCGCCCGGAGCAAGCGACGGGTGCATTGGGAAAGCTTTGGCGCACAACATGATTGCCTGTTCTGCCCCTGACAGGACGCCGCAACTTTGCCAATTCCAGTGTTCACACATAGCTCGATCTTGCTCAGTCCGGCCGCACCCTTCGGTTGCCCGGCGATCTCGATTTCCGACTTCAGTTTCTTGGTGCTCATGATTCAAAACGCACCCACCGGCCCGTTTGAAATTGCCGGCAACGGTTTCCGTCGTCACAATTCCCCCGCTTGGCGGTGGGCGTTATATTTTGGGCGGCTTGATCTCTTCCCAATTTCCCTGGCGTTCATCGTCCGGCATCTATGCTCTTCTCACCCTCTCGGTCCCACGGCGGCACCTTGGAGCTTCTTCCGCTGTTGCAAACCAAAGGAACCGTGAACACAATCACCACAAGATGATGAGGAAATTTGTGGGGATTTCAGTGGTATTGCTCCTGCTGTTCGCTGCTGTTGCGGGAGCCAATGGTGGAGACTTTGCCAGCACCAAGGCGAAAGCTGAGCAGGGTGAAGCCATCGCACAATTCAATCTCGGATGGATGTATGAAAAAGGTCTCGGCGTGATCAAGGATGAGACTGAGGCGGCGAAATGGTATCGCAAGGCTGCTGATCAGGGTTATGTCAGCGCGCAATCCAGCCTCGGCGGGATGTATGCCGAGGGTGGCGGCGTGATCAAGGATGAGGTCCGCGCATACATGTGGTTTTTGATCGCAGGATCCAACGGAAATGAAATAGCCAAGGCGAATTTTGGAAAGATGGAAAGATGGAAAGATGGCTGACGGCTCAACAGCGCGGAGAAGGGCAGCGGATGGCGAGAGAGTGGAAGTATCCGGCACGTTCGACTGTCTGCCGGTAGAAAGCAGTCGATATGTACGTAAGGGGCATGAGGTGTTCACGGTGGGTTTCCCCAATGTCGGTCTCCAAGGATTTGCTCCGAAGCTCTCAATGGGCATCGTTGCGTCCCTGTCGGGTGCCAGAGATGATTTTCGCAGTTTTCAGATCAGCAATCCGATTCAGCCAGGCAATTCTGGTGGGGCACTATTGGACGACAAGGGAAACGTGATCGGCGTGGTCACGGCGAAACTGAGTCAGGCCGCAGCAGTCGCCACCACCGGCACGCTCGCTGAAAATGTGAACTACGCAGTCAAGAGTAGCTTCCTCTTGGGGTTCTTAGAGGCCATGCCCGAGGTGATGGCCAAGCTCCGGCGACCTCAAACCAAGGAACTGAAATCATCCGAGGTTTCAGCCTCTGCGGAAAAAGCCACGGTGCTGTTACTGGTTTACTGACTTGGTGGTCTGAGGCTTTTTCGTGCGCGGGTGCGAAGCGTCGGCGGGGACTACGAAGATGAGACCGGCCGTTTCCAGATGGGGACGACGCGTTTCATTTCATCGATCAGCCATTGGCAGGCGGCGAAGGCTTCGGGGCGGTGCGGAGATACGATCTCGATCCAGAGAGAGGGTTCGTTGACTTTGACGAGGCCGATGCGGTGAACGAGCCGGATGGATTCGATGGGCCAACGTGATTCGATTTCGTCGAAGAGTTTGCCGAACTGATGTTCGGCCATTTCCATGAATGCCTCGTAGTCGATCGCGGAGATCGCGTCGTCCCCTTCGGCTCCGCGCACCACGCCGGAGAAGGTGATCGCCGCGCCCATGCCGTCGGACATTTCACGGCCGGACGTCAGGGAGGGTTCGTCGATCGGATCGGGTGAAATGGTCAATTCACGTTTCATGATTCAACCGCCTTGGACGGGTGGGAAGAGGGAGACCTCGTCGCCTTCAGCCAATACGTATTCGCGATCCTGATATTCCACGCCGACGGCGACGAGGGTTGATTTTTCAGTGCCAGCGAGTTTCGGAAACTGTTGATGGATCTGTTGGGTCAGGTCGCCGAGTCGTGATGATTCGGGCACCTCGATTGAAGCTTGGGCGCAGCCGGTGAGATCACGGTAGTAGCTGAAGAACTGAACCCTGATCTCCATCAGTCCTGATCCTGGTAGAGTTCGGGTTTCAGGACTCCGACGAAGGGGAGGTTGCGATAGCGCTCGGCGTAGTCGAGTCCGTAACCGACGACAAACAGATCATCGATCTCGAAGCCTACGTAGTCAGCCTGAATGTCTTCCGTCCGTCGGGCGGCTTTGTCCAGCAGCACGCAGGTGCGGATTTCGCGCGGCTTCAGGTCCTTCAGTTTGCGGGTCACGTCGCTGAGTGTTTTACCCGTATCGAGAATGTCATCAACGAGCAGAACGTCGCGGCCCTTCACGTCGATGCGCAGATCCTTCGTATACACGAGTTCGCGGGATTTGGTGCCGTCGCGGTAGCTGGACACGCCCATGAAATCGAGATGCATGGGGAGATTCAGATGACGGATCAGGTCCCCTAGAAAGAGCACGGTGCCGTTCAAGAGTGACACCACGACGAGATCCTTCTTCGCGAAGTCTTTCTCCAGACGCGCAGCGAGTTCTTTCACCCGGTGTTCGATCTGCCATTCAGCAATCAACAAGGTGCCTAATTCTCCGCGAAGTCGCCGGGGGATGTATTCTGCGGGCAGTGGCACGGGTGCTTTTCCGCGCATCAGGGTTTTGTGTTTGGGTTTCATTTTCATGGGATTACGAGTCGCCGTTGCCACGCTTGGCCCAACGCGGTCGTTCGCGTTCAGGCAGTTCGAGATCCACTTCGGCGTAGTAGGTCTTCTCGCCGAACAGTTCGTTGATGGCGTGTTCAAAGTCCATTCCTGCAGCCACACCGAACCGTTCGTTGGCTTCGATGTAAACGTGCTCCCCACCGGTCATGCGGACGCGGAGAAAGAGTGGCACGCGACCGTGATGAGATTCGGCGATCGCGAGGGCCTGCTGCAGTTTTGCGTCATCCAGGTGCACCAAATCGAGACGTAGATGAACCTGTTTGGTAAACTTTTTGGGGGCGTCTTCCAAGGGCATGATTTCCTGGGGAAAGAACTTCGGACGATCTTCCGCATTGTTCGCCTCACCGATGATCATCAGGGCTTTGTTCGTTTCGAGCAGGTGACGATACTTGTCGTAGTTCTCATTCATCACGAGCAGCTGGAAGGTCCCGTGAAGATCTTCCAAGGTCATCATGGCGTAGGGTTTGCCGGACTTTTTGGAGAAGCCCGATTGCATGCTGGCGACGTAACCGCCGATGCGGGTCATGCTGCGATCTTCCAAGGCGGAAGCAGTCTTCGAATTCGTGAGACAGTAGTTCTCGATGATCGAGGCGTAGGGAGTCAGCGGGTGGCCGGAGATGTAAAAACCGAGGAGTTCCTTCTCCGATTTCAGCATTTCGTTCTGCGGCCATTCCGGGAGTTTGGCAATGGGCTTCTCCTGAATGCCGGTCGAATCGTCGAGCGCGCCAAACAGCGAGCCCTGGCCCTTCTCCCGGTCGGCAATGATGGACGCGGCCCGGTTCAGCGAGGGTTCAATGGCGGCAGCGAGGGTGGCGCGGGTCTCACCGAAGCTGTCGCAGGCCCCGGCCTTGATGAGTGATTCCAGAACCTTGCGATTCACGGTGCGACCGTCGAGCCGTTCGCAAAAATCGTTGAGCGATTTGAAGAAGCCGCTTTCGGTGCGTGCTTCGATCATGGTCTCCACCGCAGCCCCGCCGACTCCCTTGATGGCTTCGAGTCCGAAGCGGATCACCTTGCCTTCCCGCGCCGGCGCGAACTGGGACTGGCTCTCGTTGATGTCCGGGGGCAGAACCTCGGTGCCCATGGCTCCGGCCTCGGCGATGAACTCGCCGAGCTTGTCCGTATCGGACATGTCGTTGGTCATCATGGCGCAGTAATACTCCACCGGATGATTCGCCTTCAGATAGGCGGTCTGATAGGCGACGACGGCATAGGCGGCAGCGTGTGATTTATTGAACCCATAACCGGCAAACTTCTCAAGCAGATCGAAGATCTTGTTCGCCTTGTCGGCCGAGATTTCATTGACGGTCTTGCAGCCATCAACGAACAGCTTCCGTTGTTCCTGCATGACCTCGACCTTCTTCTTGCCCATCGCGCGGCGGAGGAGATCCGCTTTGCCGAGCGAGTATCCGGCGAGGATCTGCGTGGCCTGCATCACCTGCTCCTGATAGATCAGAATGCCGTAGGTCTCGTTGCTGATCGGCTCGAGCAAGGGATGCTCGTATTTGATTTCCACCTCGCCGTGACGGCGACGGATGAAGTCCGGAATCAGGTCCATCGGTCCCGGGCGGTAGAGCGCCACGAGCGCAGTGATGTGCTCGACGGACTCGATCTGAAATTTGCGGCAGAGATCGCGCATGCCGCCGGATTCCAGCTGGAACACGCCCAGGGTATTCGCGTTGTTCAGCAGCTCATAGGTCTTCCCGTCGGTAAGCGGCAGCAGATCGACGTCGATCTCGATGCCCTTCGTCTGTTTGATCATCTCGCAGGCGTTGCGAATGACCGTCAAAGTCTTGAGCCCAAGGAAATCCATCTTCAGCAGACCGAGGTCCTCCACGGGGCCACCGGCGTACTGGGTGACCAGTGTGCCGCTATCATCCTTCTTGATCGGGAGGATGTTTATCAGGGGCTGATCTGAAATGACGACACCCGCCGCATGGATCGACGTGTTGCGCGTCATGTTCTCCAGCACGAACGCGTTGTCCACCAGTTCACGCGCCTGGGGTTCATTTTCGTAAGCGTCCTTGAAATCGGGAGACTGTTCGATCGCCTTCTTGAGGGACATTTTCAGCTCGTTCGGAATCATTTTCGCCAGCCGATCCGTTTCGTTGTAGCCCATTCCCATGGCCCGCCCGACATCGCGGATGGCCGCTTTCGCTCCCATCGTTCCGAAAGTGACAATCTGGGCGACCGAATCTTCGCCGTACTTCTGCCGGACGTATTCGATGATCTCCTGCCGCCGATCATCGGCGAAGTCGATGTCGATGTCAGGGGGGCTGACGCGCTCGGGATTCAGAAATCGTTCAAAGAGAAGATTGTAGCGGATGGGGTCCACGTTCGCGATCTCGAGCAGATAGGCGACGAGGGATCCGGCGGCGGAACCACGGGCAACACAGGAGACTCCGATGCTGCGTCCGTAGAGCACAACCTCCGCGACGATGATAAAGTAGGAAACGTAACCCATCTTTCGGATCACGCCGAGTTCGACATCCAATCGATCGATAAAGACTTGGATGGCGGCGCGCACCTCTTCATCTTCTGCCGGGTTCGCGGGGAGCGGTTTGTGTGGATCGGCGGGGTTGTAGTTCGGCAGCCGAGTGGGATCGTCGATGTGCTCGACCTTGAACTCCTCTCCTTCGGGAGAGACGACAAGTCCATAGCGTTTGCCAAAACCGTCGCAGCACAACTTCCGCAGAAAACCTTCCCGGGTGTAGCCTTCCGGCGGATTCGCCACGGGGTAATGTTGGTCGCCAAACTCGAAGGCAAAGTCACACTTTTCAGCGACCTCCAAGGTATTCTTGCAAGCCTCTGGAACTTCAGAGAAGACCGCGTTCATCTCCTCCGCGCTGCGCAGATGAAACTGTTCCTTGATGTAGCTCAGACTCAGGCGTTCAGGATTATTGATGGTGGTCTGCGTGCCGACACAAACAAGAATGTCATGGGCGTGCGCGTGTTCCGCGCGGACGTAGTGCACGTCATTGGTGGCAATCAGGTTGAGACCGAACTCCTTGTGCCATTTCACGAGATGCTTGTTCACCTCGATCTGCTCCGGGATCGTGTGGTTCTGCAATTCCAGGTAGAAGTTGTCCGGGCCAAAGATCTGACGATACCAATCGATCGTCTCACGCGCCTTGTCGACCTCTCCCACCTTGATGAGCTGTGGAATCTCACTGGCGAGACACCCAGACATACAGATCAGGCCTTCCTTGTATTCTTCGAGGATTTCCTTGTCGATGCGGGGCTTGTGGTAGAAACCCTCCGTTTGCGCCAGGGAGGCCAGCCTGATAAGATTCTTGTAGCCATTTTCGTTGGAGGCCAACAGGCCAAGATGGTGATAGCGCTGCTTGTTACCTGCTGCGTTGGGGACCTCCTTCCGGTCGTGTCGGCTCTGCGGCGCGATGTACATCTCGCAGCCGATGATCGGTTTGATCCCCTTTTTCATGCAGGAACGGAAGAACTCGACCGCGCCATACATCACCCCGTGATCGGTCATGGCCATGGCGGGAAACTTCAACTCTTGGGCCCGATCGGTAAGCGTGTCCATCTTACAGGCTCCATCGAGCAGCGAATACTCGGTGTGAACATGCAAATGGACGAATTCAGCGTGCATTTCTGAAAAATCAGGGACCAGCCAAGGAAAGTCGAGGGAGGGTTATTCGCAGGCCAATGCGGATAAGTCGTGAACCCGTGAGAACTCCGGGATCATTCGAGTTCTTGGGCCGGATCGACGGGCGGGATCGAAAGCATTCACGTAGGTAATGCCGATCGAATCCACTCCGATCTACGTGCAGCAAAAGGGCATACCGACAGGAACCTTTCAACTATGCAGCCTTCCTCCGTGGGGCTCACGTTCTCCGGTCCAGCCAGGGTCAGTACCGGGCGGTTGCTTGATCAGCACCTTTAGAGTTGCGATCAATGCGGCGAGCGCGCGGGGATTCAGAATAGGCACTTATTGGGTGGTTTCTTTCATTGCTCGGATTGCGCGAAGCAATTCCAGCTGACAGCCGAGCCTCAGGTTATGCAGAGTAATGGGAACATATCCGCTCGCTGACGGATCTGATTCCGCTCCAAGCACCAGCGCTCAGTCGTTAACCCCGATCTCTGTGACCTCATCGTCGAAATTCTCCTCCGGTTTCCCTTCCGTCTCGATCCCTCCCCCTCGCAAAAGCGTTTCAGCCGCGACAAGTTGGTCGTGATCAGCCAGATCCAGAGGGCCAAGAATCTGGTGGGCAAGGCAGAGTGAGCTGATTCCCGCCGCCAATGACCGGGCAGTGGACCTGTCCGCGGTGGATATTTGATACAGCTTGCGCGCTAGCACATTCGCCAGATGCGCAACCCCGTGTGCGATGAAGGGGCGAACAAGATCCACCCGGGCATCTGAAGTAAATCGCGCGAACAGCGCCAGTTCGGATAGATTGTCTTCATTGCTTGTAAAAAGGATTGAAAGAACCTGGCGCGCGTCAGCGGTTGGTTCGATGTGCTCATCCACCCATGACACAAAGCGGTCTTGAATCCGGCCGGCGGCTTGAACGACTAAATTGTCACGATTGCCAATATAATGACGAAGGATCGTTCGCTTCATCCCCGCAACCTCTGCGATTCTCTCCAGCGTCGTGCCTTCCAGCCCGTGGCGAGCGATGCAGGTTGAGAACGCATCCAAAATCTGGGGTCTTCGGGTATCGGAAAGTCGGGGCCGCGGCATTCGCGAAGCATGAGTTCATTTTCTATTCTGACAAGTAAAAGATTAGCCCTGTTCCCTCCCGCGTCATCAGTTCGGGAAACCCGTGACATGGCATGAACGGTAAACCTGGGACAAAGTGCTGAAATGCAATAGAACCGCGCATTTTCGTTTGTTCTTCAGGTGATTTTAACTACTCTGAGTGCACCACAGCCCCATGGAAGAAGACAACCGATCAATTGAGTCTCTCCGGCATCAATACGAAGTCGAGAACGACCTGCACCGCCAGCTGATGGAATCCACCCGGGAGACCCGGCCGGAGCTATTCGGTAAGCTATATGATGAGTTGTTCGAGCGGGTGAAGGATCATCCACGGATGACCCGACGTGAAACTGCGGAGTCCAGCGCCGCGGCGGTCGAGGCCCGTATGAAGCTCCTGCGCCCCTTCCTCAAGGACGTAAACACGTTCATGGAGGTCGCTCCCGGGGATTGCCGACTTGCCTACAAAGTCTGCGACAAGGTGGACAAGGTGATCGCCATCGATATCTCCGATCAGAGCGGGGACAAGAAAGACGTCCCGGAGAACTTCGAACTGGTGATCTATGACGGATATGAGCTTGGCGTGCCTAAAGAATCTGTGGACCTGGCTTTCAGCTACCAGTTTTTGGAACACATTCACCCCGAAGATCACGAATACCATTTCCAGACCGTTTACGACGTGCTTAAGCCCGGCGGGTTGTACGTGTTCGACACTCCTCATCTGTACTCGGGTCCTCACGACGCATCCCGCGGCTTTGCCTATATTCACGAGGGCATGCATCTCAAGGAATGGACCTATCGCGAAATGTCCACGCTCGTGAAGAAGATCGGGTTCAAACAATGGAACACCTTCCGCTTTGGGAAACCTCGCGCGAGTGGATTGTGTAATCTGATGACACTGATCATTGAAGGGATGGTGGGCATCCTGCCATTGCCTGTTCGCCAGAAAGTCGCAGGGCGGCCCTTCAACGGCGTCACGATGTTCGTTCGCAAGTAGTTTGGCGGTCACCGATCCATGGAGCGCGCAAAACAATTACTGCTGGCGGTCATACTGCTGGGTTTCGTCAGCGCATTCTTTTGGCCGATGGAGTTCCCGGTTGATGGTCAGTTCTGGCGGACAGTGATGGATTCGGCGCACCTCCCGCTGTTCGCGCTGATCACGTTCATCTGCTACGGATTTGTTTCCGATCGAAACCTGTCACATGAAAGGAAGTGCAAATACGCGTTCATTGCGGCGGCCATCATCTCGATCGCGATCGAACTCACCCAACCGTTGGTCGGCCGGACCCGCAGCGACCTGGACCAGATCTATGGGATCGGTGGTGCGTTATGCGGGGCGGCGCTGCTCTTCCTGTGGCCACGGCGCGGGGAGAAACAGGTCCTGGGTTCAATGATTCTGCTGCTGTTGGTCTTTGTCTTCGCGACCAGCGCACCCGCGATGAAGAAGTATTCGATCCTGAACTGGCGTTCGGAGCAGTTTCCAATGCTCGGCTCATTCGAGGATTCGACCGACTACCTCCTCTGGCGTCCGAACTACTACGCCTACACCGGCGAAGGCACTTACAAGTGGACGACCAACTACGTCAGCCAAGGTGAGTTTGCGATGGCGGTCGACGCAAAAAACGGCGGCTGGCCAGGCGTTGACTACGATGCCGGCGAACAGGATTGGAGCGGCTATGAGGCCTTCGCGTTCGACCTCTACAATCCGGCTGATTCGTTTGTGTTGCGCATGCGCATCGATGATGACGGCGATTGTTCCTCATACGGCAAACGATTCGATTTGGAGTTGGATATGGATACCGGATGGAACCATGTGAATATTTCGGCGAGCGAGATCGCCGCAGCTCCGGAGGGCCGGTCCCTGAATCTGAAAGCGATTCGCCGGATCGTGATGTTTATCAGCGAAGACGACGCCCCGCGCCGATTTCATCTCGATAACATTCGTCTCAAGAAGACCGAACTTGAGGAATGAAGGTTGCGTACATCACGCAAGATTCGCCGCACGATCTCAAGGGTTGGTCGGGATTGGCCTACTACATTGGGGAATCGGTCCGTCGCCACGGCGCGGAGTTGGACTATTTCGGACCGCTCGACAATTCCCAGACCCTTGGGATGCGCGTGAAACGCAGACTGTATCACTCGCGTGGCAAGGACATGTTGGAAGTGCGCGAACCCGCCCTGGTCAAGAAATGGGCCCGGGAAATCGAGGGCAACCTTCGTGCCTCCGATGCGGAAATCATTCTGAGCACGCACACCTACTTTCTCTCTGAAGTCAAAACCGACCTGCCGATCGTCATCTTCTGCGATTCGAACTTCCAGAGCATGCTCGATTCCTATCCCTACTATCAGAATCTCACGGAAGCCATCAAACGCCAGAGTCACGAATGGGAACGCCGGGACCTCGCCCGGGCGGACGCCGTCTGTTATGCCTGCGACTGGGCCCGGGACTACGCCATCAATACTTATGGTGCGGATCCGGCGAAGGTCCACGTTGTGCCGTTCGGCGCGAACATCGAGTGCGATCGCACAGAAGCAGACGTTGAGGATTACATAGCCCGCCGGCCGAGAGACAAATGCCGACTCCTTTTCCTGGGGAAAATCTGGGAACGCAAAGGTGGCGACAAGGCCGTTGCGGTTGCTGAGGCGTTGAACAAAGCCGGCCTCCCCACAACGCTGACCCTGATGGGATCACACCCCCCGGCGGACAAGAAACTGCCCGACTTCGTCAACAAGCTCGGATTCATCAACAAGAATGAACCGGCCGGGCTGAAGCAGTTCAACGCCGCCATCGGTGAATCACACTTTCTGATCCTGCCTTCAAAAGCGGAAGCCTTCGGCATCGTCTTTGGTGAAGCCGCATCCTTTGGGGTGCCTAGTCTCGCGAACGCCGTCGGTGGAATCACCACCGCCGTGAAGGATGGCGCCACCGGCCAGACCTTCCCACCCGATGCGGATCCGAAAGAGTTCGCTGATTACGTCCTCGATAAGTTCGAGGATTACGACCGCTACATCGACTGTGGCCGCCGGGCGTTTCAAGATTTCAAGACGCGCACCAACTGGGGCGTCTCCGGCAAACGCGTCTACGATCTGATGACCGATATCCTCGCGCGCCGGAACGCAAAGTAGGATTGTTACTCGCCCCCAGCCTCTCTGATCGCGCGAGCTGCTGGAGTTCCCTATTGGACACCTTGTCTCACGCGGTTACCCGGTCACGATCGCGCACCCCGCGACGCTGTCATTTTTTCTCCGTTCCCTCAGCGCGGCCTACCGCCTACACTCCAGCCATGGCATTTGGTCCGAACATCACACTCAAGGAAGGCGATACCGCGCCCGCGTTCAGTGCTGTGATTCAGGGGGGCGGCAAAGCGGCGCTCAAGGATTTCAAAGGGAAGCACGTAATTCTCTATTTTTACCCGAAGGACAATACGCCGGGTTGTAACAAGGAAGCCTGTGGGTTCCGCGATCTGCACGGGAAGATTGAGCAGAAAAATGCGTTGGTGCTGGGCGTGAGCGTGGACTCGGTGAAATCGCACGACAAGTTCATCGCGAAATTCAACCTGCCGTTCACCTTGCTTTCAGACGAGGACATGAAGATCGTAAACGCCTATGGCGTTTGGGGCCGGAAGAAGTTCATGGGACGGGAATATGATGGGACGCATCGCGTTACCTTTCTGATTGATCCAAAAGGAAAGATCCAAAAAATCTGGCCCAAGGTGAAAGCCGAAATCCATCCCGCGGAAGTGCTCACTGAACTGTAACATTCAACGTTCCACATCTCCCATCTCCCATCTCCAAACATGGCTTCCAACGTAATTGGTACCGAACTGAAACCCTGCTGCACCGATCCGGTCACCGGATTCTATCGCGACGGCTTTTGCCGCATCGGCCCCGACGATCACGGCCTGCACACGGTCTGCGCGATGATGACCCGAGAGTTTCTTGAATACAGCAAGGCCGCGGGCAATGATCTGAGCACTCCCAATGAGATGTGGGGCTTTGCGGGCTTGAAGCCCGGGGACAAATGGTGTCTTTGCGTGCAACGCTGGGCGCAAGCGCTGGCTGCCGGGGTTGCCCCTCCTGTCTATCTCGAGGCGTGCCACACCTCAGCGTTGGAGTTTGTGGATCTGGCAGACCTGCAGGAACGAGCGTTGGACGTGGACTGAGCCTGAAGGGCTCGTAAAAGTTCTCGCCCACACGCTGAGGCGTGAACTCCAACCGGCTACTCACTCCCGCGCCCCAACTGAAATCACCGGCGAACGCCTGGTCTTCCGGTTTTCGATATTGCCCCGTCGCGACCACTCACTATCCTCACGCTTCATGGAATGGCTTTTGGAACCGCAGAATTTGATCAGTCTGGTCACGTTGACCCTTTTAGAAATCGTGCTCGGCGTGGACAATATCATCTTCATTGCGATTCTGGCAGGCAAGCTGCCACCGGCGCAGCAGGCGAATGCTCGACGGTTGGGTTTAATTCTCGCATTGGTCACACGGGTGCTGTTGCTCTGCGGGCTGGCGTGGATGGTAAAACTCACCGCGGCGCTGTTCACCATTCCGCAACTCCCCTTCATGCTCGAAGCACATCCGATATCCGGTCGGGATCTGATTCTGTTGGTGGGTGGATTTTTCCTGATTTGGAAAGCGACGCATGAAATCCATGAGAAGCTCGAAGGAGACGATGGCGAGGTAACCCGCAAGATTGCGCCTTCGTTCATGGCAGTGCTCATTCAGATCATGCTGCTGGATATTGTCTTCTCGCTCGATTCGGTGATCACCGCGGTCGGCATGGTGAAGGAGATCAAGGTCATGGTAACAGCGGTTGTTCTCGCCGTGTTCTTCATGCTGGCGTTTGCGGATTCGATCAGCGGATTTATCGAAAAACATCCGACCCTGAAGATGCTCGCGCTCTCGTTTCTGATCCTCGTTGGATTTGTGCTGATTCTCGAAGGATTCCATAAGGAAGTTCCGAAGGGATACATCTACTTCGCGATGGCGTTCTCGTTCGGGGTCGAGATGGTCAATATCCGCATGCGACGTCGGTCCCAGGCCAAGAAGGCCGTCAAACTGCATCAACCCTATCGTTGAACCCGATCGTCTTATGCCCAGCAAAGGATTCTTTACGCAAGGTGTCGTCGTCTTCTTTTCGAAGCAGCTCGAGATTGCAGACGTGGCGGAACTTCTCGGTGATGCGGCGACAGTAACAACCATTGAAGAAGGCACGGCACCCAGAAGTGGACCGGCGGTACTCATTGAATTTGACGCCGCGAATGGTGGGGTGGCAGCCCTGGATCTCATCAATAGTGTCTGGCCTGACGCGCTGGGGGATCCGAAGAATGACGCGAAGACTTTTGCGGAGTGGTCGACGGGCCATTTTGGGCCCTTCGCCTATCCGGGCGGTTTGACCAGGGCAACCGATTACGCCTGGAATTGGGAACGCGCGTCCGACCATCTGGCGCTTCAGGAAGCCTACGTGCGCATCCGAATCTCCTACGTGTTCGGGAAGGACAAGGATGTCCCCTTACTGCCGGAGAACTATGATCCACGCGCGGAGTTGGAGTATCTGACCGGTCTCGTTCAGAAACTGCTCAAGCATCCGGCAGCCATCTGCTACTTCAATCCCAACGGTGAAGTGCTCATGACAGCCGCGCAACTGGAGGCGTCGCTCCAGTTTCACTCGGAGAACGATCTGCCGCCGCTGGAAACCTGGAGCAATATCCGGCTCTACAATCTGGACGAAACATGGACCCTCATGGATTGCGTGGGAAACGAGCAGCTGGATCAACCGGATCACGAAGCCGGATTTCCTCGCCGCGAATTCTCGACGGATGACGTGGCGACATTTCTGCGGCACGCGACGATGCATCTGCTTTCGCATGCTGATGAGATCGAGGATGGGGATACCTCGAACGGGCCGGGCGATATCCCTTGGGAGGGCTACCACGCGACGGATCCGCTGAGCGATCCCCCACGACGCGTGATCCGTTGGTTGCCTGGCGGTCTGGAAGAACTTCCGGATATGCTGCTCCACGGCATCAAGAAGAAGGTCTGAACCGATTACCTCCGCCGGCGGGCGGTTGGAATACGCCGCCTTGGGGAGCGAAAACGACGAGGAGATTTCCGCCCGCGTTTTCTTTCAGTTCAATTCAATACTTGGCACTGCATTTCGTCAGAGGCATAACCCGTTCAGATCCATCTTATGAAATCACTGTCTATCCTCCTCACATCGTTGCTGGTCGCCGGAAGTCTCAACGCCGCCGAACTCAAACTCGGTCTTATCGGCCTGGACACCTCGCACGTCATCGCGTTCACGAAAGTTCTCAATGACAAGAACAACAAATCCCACGTCCCTGGGGCCAAGGTCGTCGCGGCGTTCAAGGGGGGCAGCAAGGACATTGCTTCGAGCTTCGAGCGCATCGACGGATTCACCAAAACGCTCAATGAGACCTACGGAGTGAAAATCTACAGTTCGATCCCCGAGATGTGCAAACACGTGGACGCTGTCTTGCTGGAGAGCGTCGATGGCCGACCGCATTGGAAGCAGGCACGACCGGTGATCATGGCCGGCAAACCGCTGTTCATCGACAAACCCATGGCGGGCTCACTCGCCGACGCGATTCGCATCTTCGAACTCGCCAAGAAACAAAACGTCCCCGTGTTCAGCTCTTCCTCGTTGCGCTACGGAAAAGCCACCCAGGAGGTGCGCGGTGGCTCCTTGGGACGGCTTCACTACGTGCAGACCGGCAGTCCGGCCTCCTTGGAGAAGAGTCATCCGGACCTGTTCTGGTATGGCGTTCATGGTTGCGAATCCCTTTTCACCGCGATGGGCACCGGCTGCCTCAAGGTGCAGCGTAGCGAGACGGCCGACGGGAAGATCGAAGTCACCGGATACTGGGAGGGAAATCGTTTCGGTGTATTTCGCGAACGCAAGGGTTACGGCGGTATCGCAATCGGAGAAAAGGGCAGCAACGAATCGGTCGGCAAGTATGACGGCTACGCCCCACTGGTCGCAGAAATCGTCAAATTCTTTCAGACCGGAAAACCGCCGGTCGATTCCGCGGAGACGCTCGAACTGTTCGCCTTCATGGAAGCCGCAGATGAAAGCAAACGCCGCGGTGGTGAATGGGTCGAAATTTCCGAAGTGATGAAGAAGGCGAAGACCCGCAAGAAGAAGTGACGCGTCGTTTGACAATGCGTGCTGCGCTGCTGGCGGCGGTCCTCTTTGGCGCGGCCGGAGAGAAACTGACTGCGGGAGCAGATTCCCAGGACGGCGCGCACTGGTCGTTTCAACCCTATGCGCGACCGATGCTGCCCGTAGTGGTTCGCGAGGAATGGGTTCGCACGCCGGTTGACTCCTTCATTCTGGCACGACTTGAGAAAGCCAGTGTGCGCCCCGCCAAACCGGCTCTGGCGGAAACACTGATTCGAAGAATCCAACTCGATCTGATCGGGCTTCCTCCCAAGCCAACCGAGGTGGCCGCGTTTCGTGCCACTTACGGGCGCGATGCCAATGCAAGTATTCGACAGCTCGTAGATCGCCTGCTGAGTTCACCGCATTACGGCGAACGCTGGGGGCGGCATTGGTTGGATCTGGCCCGCTTCGCGGAAACTGACGGATTCGAGCACGACGCCGTGCGGCCACACTCCTGGCGCTATCGCGACTACGTGATCTCGTCGTTCAACTCAGACAAACCGTTTGATCGTTTTGCACGTGAACAGATTGCGGGCGATGAGCTCTGGGCCGATGATCCGCAGGCGCAGATTGCAACTGGGTTCAACCTCCTCGGACCGGACATGGTGGATTCCTCCGATCAGGTTCAACGTCGGCTGAATTCATTGAACGACATGACCGACACGACTGCGTCCGTCTTTCTGGGTCTGACGCTTGGCTGCGCAAAATGTCACGATCATCCCTTCGAACCGGTGACGCAGCGCGAGTATTACCAGATGCAGGCATTCTACACCCCGACGGATTTCGTGCGCGCTCGGGCGGTTCCGACGGCCGCCGAACGGCGGAGTTATGACGCGGCGGTGCGGCGATATGCCGCGGAGTCAAATGTAAAGAATCTGCGCCGGTTCGATTCGGTGGCGCGCTCACGGCTGGAGGCAAAAAAGGGGAACCGCAAATACTCCACCAAGGAACTCATCAGCTCGCTTTCGAATGAACAGAAGAACGAGCGACGGAAATTGGAAAAAGCGATCCGGTTGAAGAAGCCGGAACTGCCCCACGCAATGACCCTCGCCTATCCGCAAGGCGAATGGCGAAAGACATTTCTGCTGCATCGCGGAGATCATTCGCAGCCCAAAGGCAGGGTCTCACCGGGCTTTCCGAAAACGCTTGGTGCGGGCGACAACACTTCAACCAGCCGACGCGAATTGGCACAATGGATCGGTTCGCGTGAGAACCCGCGGAGTGCGCGCATCATGGTCAACCGGATCTGGCAACATCACTTCGGGCGCGGTCTGGTTGCCAACGCGAGTGAATGGGGCGTCCAGACGGCCGAGCCGTTGCATCTCGAACTGCTCAATTGGCTGGGAGATGAATTTGTGCGACGTGGCTGGAGCGTGAAGGAAATGCACCGGTTGATTCTGAATTCGGCAACATACCGGCAATCCATCGATGCGACCGCAG
Source organism: Limisphaerales bacterium (assembly GCA_047608975.1). Lineage (GTDB taxonomy): Bacteria > Verrucomicrobiota > Verrucomicrobiia > Limisphaerales > JAYPXF01. Next base: position 45,628 of record JBLFYM010000029.1, read on the forward strand.
GCGCTCGGCATAGCGATCAGGGCAACCGATTATATGCTCGCTGGTCACCGCTCAGAGTCGAAGGTGAGGTCGTTCGAGACAGCCTGCTCGCATTGGGGGGGGAACTGAACTCGGCGATGCTGGGCCGCAGTGTTTATCCACCAATCCCGGCCGAACTGTTTCGCGGTGCCAAGGGGTGGAACGTGAGTCCCGAACGTGAAGATCATGTTCGGCGGAGTGTTTACATTTTCGGACGGCGCAATCTGCGTTTTCCGTTCCTGGAAGTCTTTGATGCTCCAGACAGCAACCTCAGCTGTGCCGCCCGTGAAACCAGCACCACCGCACCGCAGTCTCTCACTCTGTTGAATGCCGATGATGTGGTGAAAGCCGCCCATCGGCTCGCCGAACGGATCCACAATGGCACTCCTGGAGCGAAGGTGCGGTCAGCCTATCAGGCGATTCTCGGTCGTGCGCCGCGCAAAATGGAATTGTCTACCGCAGTCGCATTCTTGGAAACGTCTCCGCTGTCCGAACTGTGCCGGGCTCTGTTCAACGTGAACGAGTTCGTGTACGTCAACTGAACGACGATTCGTCGTCCTCGGTGATGCGGCCAATCAGTGCGATCGTTTTATCCTGTGGTGTCATACGCGGACATATCAACTACGCCGGCTTCGCGTCGTTGGAATTGTCGGTTACCGCCTACCTATGGGAAATGCTGGCCGACAGCATTCAGCAAGCACCGACTGATTGCAAAGCAGGGGTGGAAGCTGAAAAGGAACGCTAAACTGTGTGCCAGAATTCAGGCTCGGAGAATTGCCCTAGAACTTCACGCCCGTGACCGTCTCAATCAGGAGCATCGCGAGCAGAGTGATCACAATGATGCCGGCAATGTTGAGCCAGACACCGGCTTTCATCATCTGTGGAATGGTAATCTGACGGGAGCCGAACACGATTGCGTTCGGCGGGGTCGCGACCGGCATCATGAACGCGCAACTTGCTGCGATCGTGGCCGTGAATATCAGGAGATAAGGATGCACACCCAACCCGGGCGCGAGTGACGCCAGCACGGGGAGCAGCGTGGCGGTGGTGGCCAGATTGGAAGTCAATTCGGTCAGCAGGATGACCGCGGTCACCACAATCAGGATCAGAACGATGTTCGGCACGCCGGCGAAGTGTCCGGCCTGACTACCTATGAATTCGGCGACGCCGGTGATCTTGACGGCGCCGGCGAGACTCATGCCACCGCCGAAGAGAATCAGGATATCCCACGGCATTTTCAGGGCCGTGTCCCAATTCATCACAAACTCTCGCTTGGCCACATCGGCGGGAATGATGAACAGCAGGGTCGCGGCGATGATCGCTATCCCGGGGTCTGTGAGTCCGCTGAGGATTGGGAAGAACTCCTGCAACTTTGGGCGGGTGATCCAACAAATGGCGGTAGTGAGAAATATCACCAGAGTCACGATTTCCCCGCGTTTCATCACTCCGAGCTTGCCGAGTTCGGTGCGGATAATTTCGCCGCCGCCTTCCAGCGGGGTCTGCGAGACCGGATAGAGAAACTTGGTCAGCAGCACCCAGATGATCGGCAGCATGATGAGGGTCATGGGAATCCCAATCATCATCCACCGGGCGAAGCTGATTTCTGTGCGGTAAGGTTCCGCAATTGAGTCTTCAACGAACGAGGCCAGAAAGGCGTTGGGTGGAGTGCCAACCAGAGTTGAGATTCCTCCCATCGATGCGGAGTAGGCGATTCCCAACATGAGACAGACTCCGAAGTTGGCGGCCGCAGATCCACTTTGTTTCTCTTTCAGCAGAGCAATGACGCTGAGCGCGATCGGAAGCATCATGGCGGTGGTTGCCGTGTTCGACATGAATGCACTCAGACCGGCAGTGGCGATCATGAAACCACCAATCATGCTCGCGGGCTTGGTGCCCACCACCTTCAATGTTGTCAAGGCGATCCGCTTGTCCAAGCCCCAGCGTTGCATTGAGAGGGCGATGATGAATCCGCCGATGTAAAGAAAGATCAGTTTGTTCGCGTACGGCGCAGTGGCTTCCACGATCGTCACCGCGCCAAAAACCGGAAGCAGCGCGATCGGAAGCAGCGCGGTAGTGGAAATCTCGATCGCTTCGGTCATCCACCAGATCGCCATC
>JBLFYM010000030.1:0-47394 GCA_047608975.1 Limisphaerales bacterium
CTGTGGCTGCCCCGTTTCCCCGCCTTGTCCTTGTCCGGAGTAACGCGGTGCATCTTCTTGCCATCAAAACCAACCCGATAGAGATAGCGTTCAGCCGGATTATCAGGAGAGGCCGTGAAATAAATGAGCTTCTTTTCCTCATCCACATGCTGCAACGCGATGACGTCAAATTTACCCCGCGTCACCTGCCCTGACTTGGTCCCGCGACGATCAGCGAGATAGATGTGGCGCCACCCATCGCGCTCGCTCATCCAGGTGAAACGTTTGCCGTCCTCAATCCAGCGCAGTTCCGAATTGACGTTTACCCAGGCATCATCGCGTTCGGTCAATACCGTGCGCACGGCACCGTTGGCAGCCGTCGCCATCACGACGCGGTTGGTATTTTGCAAGCGGTTCAACTGCTGAATCGACAGCTCCTTGGAATTCGTTGCCCACTCCATTCGCGCGAGGTAGTGATTCCGGGCATCTCCAGGAATTCTCATCCACCGAGTCTTGGCGTTCTCCAGGCGCACGACACCGATTCGGCAGTGCGAGTTCCGTTGCCCCACCTTCGGATATCCGAACTCGATCGTCTTCGGATACAGACCTGACAGGTTATCGATCATCGTGTGCTTTTTCACCTGGCTTTCATCCAGCTGCCAATAGGCGATTGATTGACTGTCCGGGCTCCAGCGGAAGCCGTCGCGAATACCCAGCTCCTCCTCATAAACCCAGTCGAAGGAGCCGTTGATAATCCCCTCACGAGTGTTGGTGAGTTTACTAATCGTTTGGTCCAACAGGTTCTCGACGTAGAGATTCCGTTCGCGAACGTAGGCCACGTGCGAATTATCCGGCGCGATCTTCGCAAACATCATCGTCGATGCGGGGGCGTCCCCGCCGAGCTGACGCAACACGCTGCTCGCACGATCCAAGATCCAGTAGTCGCCACGACTCTGCGTACGCCAAACCCGTTTCGAATTTGTGTAGATCAGGAGCAACGAACGATCCTTGGACCATGAGTAGCTTTCAATCTTGAGGGGAACAGTGCCTCCCGCCGGAATCAGATCTGAAGCCGGCACCATGATCTGCTTCTCTTTGGTCCCCGTCCGCGCATCGTATCGCACGACATCCATCCCTCCTCCTTTTGCGCGTTCGAGTCGGGTGTATTCAGCGCCTTCACTCAGCCACTTGTGGGAGTAACCCTTGGTACTGAACTCATTCTTAACGAAGATACGATCGATCGTCAGCACCGACGGGTCTGGCTCGTCAGCCGCGACACAGGGAAGAACCGCAAGGATTGCAGACGAGAGAGAAAGGAATATTGAACCGGCTTTCATGGAGAACTGGAGAGAGTTCTACCATCAACAAACCGGGCGCTGAGAAATATTTTCGCTACGGCGACAGTTTAGGTCAATAACGCGGGGAAAGACAGGGCTCTCCGAGATTTCCGAGGCATTTGCGGGCGCGACAGCGTTTTCGACAGCCGCAGTCCAAAACGCGGATGCACCACCGATTGCCCCGCTCAGAAAAACACCTCACCGTGTTCGAAAATCGGGCCCGGAGAATTCTTCCCACAGATGGGCTTTTCCTCACTCTGTGGGAAGAATGTTTTTCGAACACGCCTTGGCTCCGCTCCATTCACCAGATTCAGCGAAGCAAAAAAAAAGCCCGCCGAGTTGGCGGGCTTCGAAATGTGCTTTCGGACGGCCTACTTCATGCGATCGAAGTTCTGCTGTAGGATTTCCCAATCCTCCATGCCTTCAACCTTGGCCTGAAATCTCGAGTTAATCTCCGCCTCGTTGGCATTTTTAGATTTCTCATCCACCTGATAGAAGATCCCAAATTTCCCAGGGAAGCCTTCATCGGCGAGTTTGTAGGCCGCCATCTCATCGGTGGCATCGTGCTCTTCACCAATCACGTTGAACTCTCCGCCCTTGCGGGGATTTGAGGCATCGAACGCACCTTCGAAAAATTCAGTGCACTCGCTCAGGCACTGGATGAAACTGAATCCATCGTGATCCATCGCGGCTTCCATCACCTGCAAGAGATGCTTGGGATTTGTGTGCGTAGTCCGGGCAACAAAGGTCGCGCCGGCGGCGATCGCCTGCTTGCAGGGATTGATCGGCGGGTCGACGGCACCCCACTGGTCCGTCTTGCTCTTGAAGCCCAACGGCGAAGTCGGAGAGGTCTGCTTTTTGGTGAGGCCGTAAACCCAGTTGTCCATAACGACGTAGGTAAGCTTCACGTTCTTGCGGGCAGTGTGATTGAAGTGATTGCCACCGATGGAGAACGCGTCGCCATCGCCACCAAACACAAACACGTGCAGATCCGGACGGCTGAGGGAAACACCCGATGCATACGGCAGCGCACGACCATGGATGTAATGCGTGCCGTGAGCCTGCACGAAGTAAGGGAAGCGGCTGGAGCAACCGATTCCAGCAACGGTCGTCACCTTCTCATGCCAGATCTTCCGTTTTTCGATCAGCTTGAAGTAGAGCGCCAAGACAGAGAAATCACCACACCCAGGACACCAGGTCGGGTGGTCAGCGGCGATTTCCTTCTTCTTCAGACCGGAGCGGTCGTCCGGCAGTTGCGGCACTTCGCCGACGTTCAGGTGGCCGGTGCGATCCAGCGTTTCGTATCCGAATGAAAGTTTGCTCATCAGTAAATCCTCAGGTTATGCGCTCACGGTGTTGGCGGCTTCGAACTTGTGCACGCGCTCGACAATCTCGCCGATGCGCCAGGTCAATCCGTCTGTCTTGCAGATGCTCTTGATCTTCGGATCGGCGTATTTGGCGCGGAGCAACGCGGCCATCTGGCCGTAGCCGTTCAGGCCTTCGTCGTTCAGTTCCACCACCAATACGTGGTGAAATCCGGAGAAAATCTCATCCAGCTGATCCGGCAACGGATTCAGATACCGAACGTGGATAGCGGAGACACTCTCCCCTGCTCCACGCATCCGATCAACCGCCTCACGAAGAGGACCCTGACTCGAACCCCAGCCCACCAGCAGAATGTTGCCTTCATTTGGGCCATACACTTCCGTCTTCGGTAAACTTCGGCACAGCGACTGAAGTTTTGCGCGGCGCTTGGTCTGCATGTCCATGTGCAGTTTGCGCGATGCGGTCGGATGGCCCATCTCGTCATGTTCCAGTCCGGTAAGGACAGGATACTTCCCGCTGGCCACCCGGGTGCCGGGAGCGAGATGTCGGGTCACGCCATCCTCGGCCCCAAGATCGTAGGGCTTATGGTCGGCAACCGGAGTGAGATCAGGAGAAATGTCCTGCACCAATTCTTTCAGATTCGGTTCGGGGAAAGCTTCGATACGGGTGGCAATCGCCTGATCGCTCAAAATGATGACCGGCACACTGTATTTCCGCGCAATGTTCACTGCCTCCAAGGCGGTGTAGAACGCGTCTTCCACATGGGCCGGAGCAATCACGACCCGGGGAGAATCACCGTGCCCGCCGAAACAGGCGATATTCAGATCAGACTGTTCGACGCTGGTCGGCATCCCGGTCGAGGGTCCGCCGCGTTGCACATCGACGACGATCAGCGGAACTTCCGCCATCACCGCCCAGCCGATCGCCTCACCTTTCAATGCGATTCCCGGCCCACTGGATCCGGTGACCGAAACGCGCCCCGCGTAACTGCCACCGATCGCCATCGATACCGCGGCAATCTCGTCTTCGCACTGAATGAACGAACCGCCGTATTTGGGCAGTTCGCGGCGAAGCAATTCCATGATGTCCGACCAAGGTGTGATCGGATAGCCGGCACCGAACCTGACGCCCGCAGCGATCAGTCCGTAGCCCAGCGCCTCGTTGCCGTTCATCACGACCTGATTCGACATCGAACCGTTTGGTTCTTCAAATTTGAAAAGGTCAACCAGGTTGCCTACTTCCTGCGCATAGCCGGAATCGAAAGCGAGATGGGCACTGGTGGTGATGCTCTCGGGCTTGCCTTTGAAACGCTCAGTAATCAACTGCTTCAGTTTGTCGACGTTCAGATCAAACATCCGCGTGAGAAGTCCCAGCGAGAAAATGTTCTTCCCCTTATCTCGTGCAGAGCCGCCGATGGCTTCCACCGTCAGACCGGAAATCGAGATGCCAACATGCTGGTAGTCCTTCATGTTTTCCTCGACGGGTTCCACATGATCGGAGTCGAACAAAACAATACCTCCTTTGCGGAGGTAGTTGATGTGGTTCTCGTAGGAATGCTGATAGAAGGCGAGCAACACGTCGGCCTCGTCCCCTGAGCTGAGAATTTCTCCCGTCCCGATGCGAACCTGAAAGACTGAAGGCCCGCCCGAAATGGTGGAGGGAATCGTCATAAAGGTCATGACGTCCTGCTCGCTGCGGCCGGCCAATCGGGCTAAAAAGCCACCTATCGCCTGAATACCGTCTTGAGAATTACCCGCGATTCGAATGACCGCTTCGGAGATTTCTGAAGTTTTTCTGTCGCTGGAATCAGGCGCCGCAGTTGTCGATTCGCTCATTTATTATGCAATTTTCTAATGTTAAGAGACCTAATCCGCCGGTTCAGCACCTGAGCCTAGCGCGTCTTTGTGAAACAAACGTAGCCTTGTTGGATATTATGTCAATTATATCCGCTTTTTACCCTGAAATTGTTTTAAATGACCGTCCAAGAACTCAAACTACGCATGCATTTACAATAAGCTAAGCTTATCAAGCTACACCCGAAATGAACGATTGTTAATTCAAACCGTCTCTAACAACCGTTTGAGTTCAAAAGCGACGGCGTGGCCATGCGAATATTCAGAGATTGTCCCATCAATCTTCAAAATACGTGCTTTTACAGCGGGAACTGCGTTTTCTGGGACTGCAATATGGGCTGCTACATCCGGATCGAGCATGGCGAGATCATTCAAATGATCGCCAATGGCAAACACGTCAGTCGGATCAATCCCGAGCAGGCGCTGAATCTCGATCAAGGTCGTGCCCTTTGAGTAATCGGCGTGACAGATGCGGGCATAAACATCATTTCGCATCCAAGCTGTTTCAGGAAGACCTTCGGCCACCTCCAAGACCCGGCTTTCGATCGCATCCATCTCCGGATTGGTCGTCGCGACCACCGCTAACGGCGAATACTCATCGGAGAACACCGACGCATTCGAATTGCGATTGATCCAATCAACGAGCGGCGGGATTTCCTCCCGGATGGCGAACGACAGTTCCTCGTGCTTGCGAGTGCATTCCGCATTCCACGCGTCCATCGGCATGAACTGTTTTCCCTCACGTCGGTAAATCAAGCGCTCCACGACCACCAGAAAATCCGGTTGCGGTTCGATTTTATGATCGCGAAGATCACCCAAGAGGCTCGGTAGATCCCGACCGGTATTGATGACCCAGATCCCACCGCGATCCTGAAAATCAGCAAGCAATTCCTGAAGGTGTATCGGCACCGCCGGTGTCTCGTGGTCGCAGAACAAGGTTCCGTCAAAATCCGTGGACACGAGTTTGATTGGCAAATCCATCAGCGCGGATGATGAGCAGGGTGTAGTGAGGGTTAAAGGTTTAAAGAAGGGGTGACGGGGTCTCATTCCACGGGGTGCGTTTACAAGTGATGGTCAATTTTGTGCGTATTGCCAGTAGGCGTCCCACTGATTGTTGGCGCGCAGCACGCGGAGGTTGAGCAGGGGTTGGATATTTGATTCCTTCCACAAAGCTCCGGCCAGTTTCACTCGTTGTTGGATCACATGACGGTGTCCGCTTTCGATTTCACCGGAACCGATCGGGAGTTCCGGCGGCTAGGGCATCGCCGCAGTGCAGGTGGTCGCGGCGCCATTTCCTGGCTTTGGCCGCCGTGTCGTACAGGGCGGTTGAGGCCGCGGCCAGATATTCGCTGACGTGGTAAAAATCAATCAGGAAGCTCCCGCGTTCGCCGAAGAGATTTTGGAACGTGCCGGCGATCCATAGGGCTCCGTTGCCAACCCCGTGAACCCGGGTTTGCGGCGTCCATCCCGCTTGCTCGGCGGTGTGTTCCCGAGTCAGACCGATCGTCTCACAACTGGCGCGCGCGGCACCCTAAACGGGTTCGCATTGGCCCGGGACTCGAGCGCTGCACAAACGCACTTCTCCCCAACGGAGGGTTTTGCCTTTGCGTTTGTCCGGGCCTTTGTCCAGGCCTTTGCCCGGATTTACAATGGGGATCATGCTCCCGTCGATCTGGGTGATGAGTTGGCAGGTGGCCGGGGCCGCGGGAGTTGTGTCACCGCCGCCCATGGCGCGCCCGTGTCTTAGGGTGGCCAGATAGAGGGCGCTCCGGGGAACCTCAATGTGATAGTGCTCTGCAAGCCGGGCCGTGGCGCGGGTGAAAGAACTTTCGGCTCCGAAATCGACCATGACCCGTTACAGGCGTAGCGAGCAGCCACCGTGACTGATCGCTGCCTGCCGTGAAAAAGGACGCATCGTGCTGCCCCGCCGTCCCCCATCGCAGAGTCCTCTCGTGGATGGAAATCACCCCGAAGGGCCCAATTTGATTGCAGTCTGTGCGTGCCGGTCGGACTCTGTCCGTATGTCCGACCTTCAGGATCAGTACGATGACGCGATGTTCGATTTCGGTATGAACGAGTACGACTCGTGCATCGAAAAATTGTCCGCGCTTCTTGGTGAAGATCCGACCAATTTCGATGCCCAGCTTTCCCTGGGAATGGCCTTTTATCGGAAAGAAGAATATCCGCGCGCGATTGAGGAAGGTCACAAGGCGGAGAAGCTCAAGCCGAATGAACAGCTCGTTCACACCAATCTTTCGCTGTTCTACATGAAGTCCGGAGACAAGACGACGGCCGAGCATCACGGGCTTCAGGCTCGGATTGCATCATGGAAACAAGACATGGCATCGCCCGGAACGACCCCAGGGAAAGACGGCGATTCCGAACTGCAGATGGCGGAGCCAAAGCCGCAGAACATCAAGATCCCTGACAAGTTTCCCGACATGCCTTGGAAACAGAATAAAAAACTATAGCGCGCCCCCTTCCCTTCATCTCCTCGATTTAAGTTCACACAATGCCGTTCGAAACCGTTCCTGAAGGATCAGCCCTCGCGGTTGGCAAAGGCATGACAGTCCAAGTCGCCGGCCAGCGCATCGCCCTGTTCAACCTTGAAGGCAATTACCACGCCATCGATGACGAGTGCCCTCACGTCGGCGCGCCACTCGGGGGTGGATGGATCGATGGAAATCGCGTCGCCTGCCCGATGCACGGTTGGGAATTTGACATCAAGACAGGCAAGGGACTGACCGTTCCCAGGTGTGCCGTCAAAAGCTATCCGACCCGAGTCGAAAACGGTGAAGTGCAGATCGATGTTGGATAACGCTGGAGAATTTTCCGCTGCTGCACTAGCCGAGCAGAAGCGGTCAACCGTCGCTGGCTTGTGATGCTCGGACGCTCAGTCGATCCAATAGACCAATCCAACGCCTCGCGGATGTATCGTCAACGACAACTATTCTTCCCTATGACGATCGAAGTGGGTTGAAGGGCACGGGTGAGGGCAAATGATTGAAGTTCAGCTTGGAGCCGATGAGGTAAATCATGACCCGAAAGTAATCAGATGAACGGAACCCCCGGGACTTTCGTTTGGCCGTTTGGATCAGACCATTGACGGCCTCGGCAGGCCCGTTGGTCAGGCGCGTTTCCAAGTAGGCCACGATGCCATCCCAATGCTTGCGGATGCTGGCAACCACCTTCTTCATTTCTGGCAGACGTGAGCGCATCACCCAAGTATACCACCATTTCAACCCGGCGATGGCATCCTGCGGACACCGTGCCTTGAGGAGATCCTGAAAGGCCGCCAATTGGCCGTGGGCTTTGGCGGTCTTGAGCTTGCTGCCCTTCAGTCTTTGGCGTTGTTCGATTTGCTCCGGTTTGAGGTTCTCCTCATTCTTGAGCCACAGATATCGGGTCCCCTTGAGCAATTCGGGGAACTCCCGACTCTCCCACCGGCGGATCTTGTCCACCGCCCCACTGACCAGACCAATCACGTGGAAGTAATCGAATACCAGTCGCGCCTTCGGAAATTGCTCCTCAATACCCTTGCGAAAGGCCGGACTCATGTCCGCGCAGATTTCACGGATCTGCTCGGCCGGCACTTGACGTTGCTCCAAAAACTGGCGTGCCCGCGCGATCGTCGACGCGTCCTTGCCTTCGGTTACATACAGCACCCGGGTTGCCACCGCCGCTCGCGGGCCACAAGCCGACCGCGCCGGTTCGCACACCACCGTCACATATTCATGTCCCCGCCGGATGCTGGTTTCATCCACCGTCAACTGGCCCACTGCGGATAGGTCCATCTCTTCATGGGCCTGTTCGACATGATGAAAAAGCACCCGCCACACTCGTTGGGCGTGTTCCCCCAAGGTCCGGCCCGCCTGGGCCACGGTCATACCATTGCGGGTGAACAAAACCATCATGGCTTCCATCATCAGCGTGAACCCCGACCCGGGCCGGGCCCAGGGCACTTCAACGGTTTTAATCCCGGACTCTTCACCGCCCTCAACCCGCGGCACCCAGAGGCTACGTTTTTGCCCTCTGCTTGTTGGATTGACTCGTGCCCATTGACGAAAGTTGCCCTGATCGGGCTCCGGCGAGAATGGGCCTCGCAGAGGTTCTCACTCGTCGGAGCCGGGGCCAGATTGGGGGCAACTTTCCGGACCCTCATACTCCCCATCCCAAGCCCATTCTCGAACAGTTCGGCCTTCCCTGGAGACTCTCTCACTCCCATGATCATCACCTACTACCCACCACAAGCGGTGGAATGCCAACTTTTTGATTCTGGAGGGAGTCCACGAATAATTCAGGTGGATGACTGCGGCCGTTGATTTTCGGTTGATGCTCGAGTTATTGACGCGAAGGAGGCAGTTCTGCGCCAGTCGTTTTTCGAAACGGCGTTCCCAGCACTTACACTGGTTTCCCTATCCACGGGTATTTTAGCTGAGCGCGCAAAGGAAATCTGTAAAGGACAACAGCAGTCCCAGTCGCGTTCATCACACTCTTACCGGGAGAGAAACAGATTGATTTCTGATTCTGTGCCGATCCTATCCATGGCCGTGTTGACGATGGTTGGAAGTTGTTCCGCTATTTGCTGCACGGCAGCCTGACAGTCGGTCAATCGCAGGCCGCATCCCGCGGCTGCTTTGAAGGTGAGTCCGCCAAGGGTGTTGTGGGCGAGATGGAGAATGCCTTGGCGGAGGGGGACGGAATAGATCGAGAGAAAGATTCCGTAGACCAGGGCGTGCCAGCCGGCGGCGTCACCGCGTTCGACGGCGCTAAGGTAGCGTTGGAGCAGGCGATGATCCTTTAACGCTCGGAGTTTGCTCAACTGGCGTCGGCCTACGGCGCAGCTCGCGGCGCGGAAAGGGCGCAGACCGGCGTCGCTGCAAAGGGTTCGGTCCAAGTCCATGAGTTCCCGGAATTTACCGGCGTTGGCATGTTGCCAGGCGCTCACCACTGCCGGCAATTCGATGCGGGTCAGCGTTTCATCGACATAGTGCTGGAGAAATCCTTGCAGACTCAGAAGGTCGATGACCGGTTTCTGAGATTCGGAATGATGGAGGGTGTTGATGCCGGGGAGAGCCTCGGCGACACCGATGCATTCCAGCAGTTCGCGAACTTCCCCGGTGATCTCTTCCGGGAGCTCGGCTACGAGTTCAACTTGTCCATCGATCATGCTCAACAGTGCCCAAGGTACGCCGCGGATCTGTGTCAGCCCAGCAAAGAAGTTTTGCGGAAGGGGGGATTGGCTTGAACTGAAAGAAGTCGTTCAGGACTTCTTCGCGTCGATCTTGTCGAGTTTCACCGCGTAGATCATGACGTCCTGGAAGACGCCGGTGAATCGTCGTTCGATATTCATCGTGGTGTGGAGCGCGTAGGTGTAGCCGGCTTCTTCAAGCACGGTGAGGAACTTGCTGAGTTTCACCTCGGGAGTTCCCACCCGATGATGATACTCGATGAAGAAACGGTCGATCATACCCAGCTTGTCGTTCTTCACCAGATCGTCCATCACGAGCCACTCCGCGCCCTCGATGTCCATCTTCAGCAGATCGACGGGGCGGTGAAGATGATCGGACAGTCTTACCAGCTCGACCTCAACCTCTTCGGAATCCTCATTCCGCGTGGCGTCCATACTGGACATGGGTGAAAAGCCGGGATTCACGTGGAACGAAGTCTTGCCCACCTCGTTGCTGCAGCCCGCCTTGACCATCGTGACGTCTTCGAACTTGTTCTCCCTGATGTTCCGCTGGAGCACATCGAAGCAATACGGATTGGGCTCGAATGCGAGAATGCGGGCGTTGGGGTATTGCAGTTTGAAATAGACCGAAGCGAAGCCGATGTTCGCGCCGCAATCGACGATGAACGGATCCTTTATCGGCGTCTCGGTGTAGTACTCGTTGTGCACGAACACCTCTTCGAACAGGTAGGAAACCTCTTCCCAGGTCTGGCCGTGCAGAATGGTCTCGCCGAGTTCAATTTCCATCGCCTGATTCCGATTGGCCTGCGGATAACGCTGGATCTGCAGCCAGGCGTGGTAGACGGCTTTGGAATTGGGCACGGCGTGGGGCATGCGCTTGATGCGGCGCCGGTCACGCAGGTGCTTGAGAAATTCGAGCGGTTTGGAAGTCAGTCCCATGTTGGCGTGGAGTCAGATATCAACGAATTTCAGATGCTTGATGGCGTTCCATTGTTCCTCCTCGGTCTGTGTGCGGAGGCGCGGAGCGCAGGGGTAGAACGCTTCATCCGGCGTGAATTCATCCAACTTGCCCTCTGCCAGATCGCGGCGGACAAAGAACGCATTGGCGCCAGAGCTTTCGCAGCCAACGAGCACGTAGCCCTTTTTCTCGGCCAGCTTGCAGGCGGCCCGTAGCGAGATGCCGAAGTAGGTGCCACTGGCGTCGTGTTTATAGCGGTCGAAGGCCGGATCGTAGGGAACGGTGATGCTGCGGTCGCGACCGAGCACGGCGTTGTATTCCGCGATCACCATCCGGGGTTTCACAATATCAATCGCGTCCCAGACCCAGTAGTCGACTCCGTCGATATCGATGGAGAGGACATCCACCTCGCCTTCGTAGCCGTGCTGCCTGAAGAGATCATTGACGTTCTCAAGCGTGATGAAGTGGTTCTTGATTTTGACGTGTTCGGGATCGATGCCGTGTTGCCCGTGATAAAAGTCGCTCGCGCGTTCGGCGAGCGCGGGATCGCCTTCGATGAACAGCCCCTTCCAACCGAAGTTGATGGCGAGATTCGCCGAGTTGCATTCCTTGCCGTCTTCGATTCCAAACTCGATGAAGGTTTTATTCGGCGCACCGATCTTGTCGAAGAAATGGAGAATCAAGCCGTCTTCGCCAAACTGGGAGTAGAACTTCTGTTCATACTTCGTCAGCTTCGAGGCCTTGCATTGATCATAGATCAGATCGGAGTAAGTCTGCTGCGCAATGCTGACGGAATTGGGATCGCCGATCGCCGCCTCGAAGAACTGCTTCGTGGCGCGGAGGCGGGGCAGGTTGCCGTCGCTGGTCAACCAACGGCCAAAGCGGCGGGCGTTGCGGCGGACAGTGCTCTTGAGAAATCCGGACATGGTGGTTGGTTGGGGTATTCAGCCGGGATAGCCGTTCAAATCAATGCCAATCTCGTTTTCGATGTAAGCGTAATCCGCTTCCACCTTGGGTTTGTCGTCCGCATTGACGAGGGTGGGATGCGGATCCCACATGTGGGGCAGGGTATCTTGTGTCCACTCCTGACCCGCCTTGAGCTGGGCGTCGCGGATCACACGATTCAGTGTGTCGGAACTTCCCCGGCAATCGACCTTGTTGTCGACCACCCATTTGCGGGGTTCGTAGTTCGGCGCGTTTTCCAGAAAATCCATGAGTTGCGGAGCGAGATCCTTGTGCTTCAGGAAACGGCCGGTGTGCTCGTTGATGAACTTGCGCGACCCGACTTTGGCATCTTCGAACATGCCGACTGGCGTGTTCGCGAACATGCTTTCAACGATGGCCATGCACGATCCTTCGCGGAGGGAAAAGATCAGGCTCGTCTTGGCGCGGGCCAGCGTGTCGCGCACTTCCGCGTGAGGTGGACTGCGCCTGATGACAAAGCGGTCGGGACCAATGCCAAAGGCTTTGGCTTCCTGACGAATGGTCTCGTCGTCGCGCTTGCCGTTGTGCGTGCCAATCAGGACGACCTTCAGATGCTTGGGCATGTCGCGCAGGGCGCGGAACAATTCCCAATGGCGCTTGTATTCGCCGAAGTTGGCGAGCATGAAAAAATCGACGTCCTTCTTTTCGTAAGGCACCGGCTTATACCAGGCGGGGTCCACCCAGTTCGAACACAGCACCGGAGCCACCACGTATTTTTCGGAGAATCGCGGAATGATCTCCTCGTCGTTTGGGTCAGAGATCGTCGCGTAGATGCGCTCGCCCGGCCAGACAACGGGCAGGACGTAATTCATCACGCAATGAGGTTCGGCCCAGACCGTGCAAACGCAGAGGTCGTAGCGTTCGGCAAGTTTCAGCAGAGTTTCGCGACCGTAGTGCTGCATCAGCCGCGCCCACTGGTAGTCGAAGGAGATGAGCAGCATGCCCTTTTCCTTGGGACCCACGTAGGGCTTGATGATCGTAGCACTGTTGATCTTCCTGACATCCGCCTGGCTTTCGAATTCCAGCCAGTTGATCGAACGGCTCTTGAGCATCGCCACGCGTTGCCTGATGCGGTCTTCGACCTGCAGAAGCTGCTGGGGCGAGGCGGCGTTGCGGGCGGCCGTGCAGAGATTGTGGATGGAACGGGCAATTGCCTGCGGATCGTCCTCAGAGGGCGCGCGGTCCTTGACTGCAGCCAGGCGGCAACGCAGCGAGCGGATGCGGGGGCTGTACTTCAGCTTGTCCTTGAACTGGATTTTGATGCGAGATGCCATCGGGTTCACTCAATCTACGGGTGGTCAATCTGGTCAGTCAATTGCCGGGTCGGCTCATTTCGTTCGGCGCGGTTCAACCCAGGGTCTGGTGGCAATAGTCCTCGAAGACCTCATTGATCTTCGCCCAGCTGTAATTCGATTCCACGAGGGTCCGACCGTTGGCACCGATTTTGCCGGCGGCGGCGGGATCCTCGAAGGCCTGGCAAATCTCCTCGGCAAACCGCTCCGGCTCATCCGCGAGCAGCACGTTTTCGCCGTGGTTGACCGGCAGGCCTTCAGCGCCGATGCGGGTGGAAAGACAGGGGATCCCGGTGGCCATTCCTTCGAAAATCTTGATCCGGGTGCCGCCTCCAACCCGCAGGGGAACAATCATGAGGGCCGAATCTGCGAGATGAGGACGAACGTCCGGAACGGTTCCGGTGACCTCAATCGAAGAATCCTTCGCGGCCAATTCCTTGACTTTGGGGACGGGGCGTCGGCCGACGATCTTCCAGGTGGCATTGGGATGCTTTTCCTTCACGCGTGGCCAGATCTTCTCGGCGAACCATTCGACGCCATCGATGTTCGGCATCCAATCCATGGAGCCCAGGAAGACGAGCGACTTGGGTTTGCGAACCTCGTTGGTGGTGCTGAAAAAACCCACGTCCACGCCGGTGGGGACGGCTCCGCAGACGTTCTTCAGTTTCAGTTCTTCCCGCAGGAGTTTTGCATCTTCGTCAGATACCGTGCAGACCTGCTTCGCTTGGCTGCAGGCCTCGGACTCGAAGCGTTGCATTCGCTGCCACTGATTCTTGAAGTAAGGCTTCGACACACCTGCTGCGTTTTCCGCGGTGCGTTGCCAGATCAACGATTCGACGTTGTGCTGAAAGAGGAGGACCGGGAGTCGGGTCTGGTATTGATTCGCGAAGAGGTTGACCGCGGGCGTGAGAAAATCGCAGATGATGAGATCGTGTTTCTCGGGATCGTCCGCCTGACGGATGGCATCGATCCAAAGTTTGGAGCGGTACTTGTGAATCGCGTATGGGAGGGGGGAGAGGCAAAGGTTGTTGCCGAGTTCGAAGAAGAATTTGAGCGAGCGTTTTGCGGTTTCTTTCCAAGGAACCCAGATCTGTCGCTGAGAATATTCGTCCGCCTGTTCACGCGCCTCTTCCGGAGTTCCCGCCGGCCAGAGGGACAGATAAGTCACTTCGTTCCCACGCTTCAGCTCCTTGAGCATGTTATACGTGCGGATCTTGCCACCGGTGTCGAGCGGATGCAGCGGCCCCGTCTTCAACCAGACGATGCGAAGCGGATTGGCCATTTAGAACCTGACCTCGTAATCGAGTTCCAACACCCCGCGGTGATGCGCGGCGTAGGGCGGAAGACCGCCTTCCTTCGTTGCTGCAGAAATGGTGAGTGAGGCGAGATCGTGAAAGTCGCCGTAGTACTCGGAGCAGTTGAGGAACAGACCGATACGGTAATCGCCCTCGACGAGCGGAAGTTTGTCGATTGTCCCAGTGATCTTGTAGGGATTGTCAGGATCGATCGCACATTGGCCGTCCGGACGGCGCAAATCGATGATCGCCACGCGCGCCCCGTAGACCGAATAGATCAGGATGGCCAACTCGGAAAGCTGGGTCTTGCTCTTGGAGCCGATCTCCACTGCAAAATCCATGTCCTGACCGGAAGTGGCAGGATTTGGGGTGAAGTCCAACTGGCGCAACTCCAGCGTGCGGCCGAGGGTGACGACTTCATTTCCGCCGCCCACGGTTGGATTCTTGATATCGCCAAGGTAGGCGTTGACCATTTCATGCACATCCCCGTCGCCGACCTTTTGGCCGTTCTTCATGTGGATGATGCGTCCGCAAAGTGCCTGAACTGCGGCCATATTGTGACTTACAAACAGAACGGTGCGTCCGCCCTGACCAGCGACCTCTTCCATCTTGCCGAGGCACTTGGCCTGAAATGCGGCATCCCCCACGGCGAGTACTTCATCCACGACCAGAATCTCGGGTTCGAGATGGGCGGCCACGGCAAATGCCAGGCGCACATACATTCCGGATGAATAGCGTTTCACCGGTGTGTCCAAGAACTTCTCGACCTCGGCGAAGGCGACAATCTCGTCGAACTTCTTTTTGATCTCACCCTTGGTCATCCCCAGGATGACGCCGTTCAGGTAGATGTTCTCCCGACCGCTGAGTTCGGGATGAAAACCGGTTCCGACCTCCAACAGACTGGCCAGCCGTCCGCGGACTCTGATCTCGCCTTCGGTAGGTTCGGTAATCTGGCTCAACACCTTGAGCAAAGTGGATTTGCCCGCGCCGTTGCGGCCAATGATGCCAATGGCTTCACCGGCGTGGAGATCGAAGGAAACATCCTTCAGAGCCCAAAAGGAATTGTCCTTTTTCGGCGCGACCTTTTTCGGACCCATTCCCAGCAGGCTTTTGACGCCATAGGTGAGATGATCCCTGAGGCTGTCGTGCTGGATCGTGGCACCGAGCTGGTACTCTTTGCCAATTCCACGAACTGATATGATCGGGTCGGACATGGGTCAGATAACGTCGGCGAAAGTTTTTTCGGAATTGCGGAAGAAGAGTGCGCCGGTGACCAGCAGCAGAGCAGTCATCGCCAGACTCACGCTGAAGCCAGCCCAGTGAGGCTGGAACTCAGCGCCAAAGATGCACCAACGAAAGCCGTCAATGACCCCGACCATTGGATTCAGGTTGTACCAGAACAGATACTTTTCAGGGATCGACTGTGCGGGGAATCCGACCGGGCTGATCAGCACCCCCATCTGCACGAGGAACGGAACCACGTATTTCACATCGCGGTATTTGACGTTCAACGCGCTCAGCCAGAGACCGATCGCGAACGCGGCGGCAAAGCCCACCAGAAAAAACAGGGGCAGCATCGCGAGCAGCGGTGTGACCGGCGTTCCGGCGATGATCATCATCACCGCCATGATCACCGCTCCGATGGCAAAATCCACCGTTCCACTCAGAACTGCACTGGATGGAATGATGAGCCGCGGAAAATAGATCTTGGAGATCATTTGCGAATTGGCGACCAGCGCATTGCTGCTTTCGCGCATCGCGTTCGCGAAGAACTGCCAGGGCAGCATGCCCGCCATACACATCACCGAGTAATCGAAGACGGACATCTCATTCTTCTTCGCCAATCCGTTCACAAAACCAAAGATGAAGGTAAAAATGGCGACGGTTGCCAAGGGCTGCAGCACTGCCCAGAGGATGCCGAGGAAGGTCTGCTTATAGCGGACCAGCACGTCGCGCCAGGCAAGAAAGACGAACAATTCCCGGTATCTCCACAATTCGACGAAGTCGATGGAGATCAGGCCTTTCTTCGGTCTGATGATGCGCTCGGCGGTTGCGAGAGTGGGAAGCTTTACCTTGTCGTCTGCCATGCGGGGTCGGGGAATTCTCAGACATTTTCCTTGTACCAATCCAGTGCGAGTTCCAGGCCCTGCGCGATGGTGTGGGTGGGTTCATAACCCAGCAGGGTTTTGGCTTTGCTGACGTCCGCCAAAGAGTGGCGGACATCTCCGACGCGGAAATCTTTGTAGTCGGGTTTCTGCTCGGGAAGGGATGAATCGCGCTTACGAAGCCCATCAAGGATGTGTCCGTAAAGTTCGTTCAGCGTGGTGCGATCACCCACGGCCACATTGTAAACCTGGTTGCGGGCGTCTTCGTTCTGCGTGGTGGCTGCCAGGAGGTTGGCCTGAATAACATTAAGGATGTAACAAAAATCCCGACTGGTTTCGCCGTCGCCAAAAATGCTGACCTTCTCGTTCCTCAGAATAGCCGCGACCCATTTCGGAATGACCGCCGCGTACGCTCCGTCCGGATCTTGCCGGGGGCCGAAGACGTTGAAGTAGCGGAGGCCGATGGGGTTGAAGTTGTAACTGCGGGCGAAGATGTCCGCGTAAATTTCGTTGAATTTCTTCGTCGCGGCGTAAGGCGAGAGCACGTTACCGATCTTGTCCTCGACCTTCGGGAGATCCGGATGATCACCGTAGACCGAACTGCTGCTAGCATAGACAAACTGCCTCACATTCGCGTCCCGGGAGGCGACGATCATGTTCAGGAAACCGGACACGTTCGATTCGTTGGAAGTGTTCGGGTCCTTCACCGACCGCGGCACGGAACCGAGGGCGGCCTGATGCAGCACGTAGTCCGCGCCGTCAGCGGCATCACGACAGACATTCATCAGACGAATGTCTCCTTCAATGAAGCTGAAGCGCGCCCACTGGGCTTTGGAAACGAGAGGAATGATCCGCTCGAAATTTTTATGAAAGCCGGTGGAAAAATTATCGAGTCCAACGACGTCCTGATCGAGCTTGAGCAGCGCCTCAACAAGATTCGAGCCGATGAAACCCGCGGCACCGGTGACGAGCCAGCGGCGGCGGTCAGATTTTAGTTCGGCTGTTAGGGTGTCGAATGCGGACATTTGAAATCAGGCTTTCCAGACTTGGCCGGGTTGCACATCAGCACCCAGCATGGCGTTGCGGGTATCGATGATGAGCGGTGCCCATTGCGCCAGTTCGTCGTAGTTGACCCGTTCGTGGTCGGTGGCGATGACGACGAGATCGTAGCTGGAAATCGAGTCCTTGCTCCACTCGACGCATTTTATTCCCGCCCAGTTGCTGTGATCGCGACTGGGCCGGATCACTGGCACATGCGGATCGTAATAGTTCATCTCGCCGCCGCGTTGGCTGAAGAGATCAAGCAGGTGGTAGCTGGGGGATTCGCGATCGTCATCGACGTTCGGCTTGTAGGCCAACCCGAGAATCAGGATGCGGCTGCCGTTAACTGACTTCTTCGCGGAGTTAAGCGCTTCGATGGATTGATGTACGACGTACATCGGCATCGCGGTATTGACCTCACCAGCCAGCTCAATAAAGCGCGTGGTCTGGTCGAATTCGCGGGCTTTCCAAGTCAGATAAAACGGATCGATCGGAATGCAATGCCCACCCAAGCCCGGGCCGGGAAAGAAGGCCATGAATCCAAAGGGTTTGGTCTTCGCGGCGTTGATGACCTCCCACACGTCTATGTCCATCGCGGCGTAGACCTGCTTGAGTTCGTTGACGAGCGCGATATTGACGCCGCGGAAAATATTTTCGAGCAGCTTCGTGGCTTCAGCTGCGCGGCAGGAGGAGACAGGAACGGTGGTATCGATCGCCTGGCCATAAACCTCGCACGCGCGCTTGACGCATTCCGGGGTGAGACCGCCAACGACTTTCGGGATGATCTTTACCTTGCTGTCCGGATTGCCGGGGTCCTCGCGCTCGGGCGAGTAGGCCAGATGAAAGTCTTCGCCGGCCGTCATGCCAGAACCCGATTCAAGGACAGCCCGCAGTTCGGTGTCGGTCGTGCCGGGGTAGGTGGTGGATTCGAGCACCACCAGCGAGCCTTTGGCCAGATGCGGTGCGATCGCTTCACCGCTCTTCAGGACATACGAAATATCTGGCTCGCGGTTCTTGTTAAGCGGGGTTGGCACCGCGATGAGAATGGCTTCAGCTTCCTTGACCCGCGCGAAGTCGGTCGTGGCCTCAAACCGCTTGGCATCGACCTGTTCCTTGACCGACGAGCCGGGGATGTGTTCGATAAAGCTGTCGCCGGAATTCAGGATCTCAATCTTGGTGGGATCGATATCAAACCCCAACACTTCAACCCCGGAACGCGCGAACTGCAATCCCAAGGGAAGACCAACGTATCCAAGCCCAATGATGCCAATTTTCATATATTCCGATTTTCTGCCAATCGAGCGGTGATTGCCGCACCTGCCACCCCGGCCTCAGGGTGCGGAACGACACGGGAAACTGCCGGCAACTGGCTTTAGGTTATAAACGCCCCCATTGCCTTTGGGAAGAAAAACCTAGGTTGGCAGGCCCTGAGTTAAGGCCCGGAAAAGACCCGAGGAGAGCCGCCATCTGCAAGTGGGGAGAAATGCGCGCCGGGTTCAGAAGAGCCGATTGACCGCCGTGCCCAGAATGCTGAGTGGGCCCTGATCTTCCAGACCCTCGGTAGCTTTGTCGATTTTCTGGAGGGTCATTTTGGCGTTCGAGTAGAGATCCTCGTCGTTCACGAGTTTGCCGGCGGTTCCCTGCCCCAAATTGATCTTCTCGAAGATCTCGCGGAGATTGGACATGGCGAGGGTGGTCTCGCTGTAGAGCGCTTCGTCGCGCATGAGTTTACCTAGTGTACCTTGGCCGGAGTTGACCTTGTTGAGGGTCTCCTGGGCGGTGGACAGGGTGAGCCTCAGATCGCCGAAGATTCCTTTGGCTTCGGTGAATGTGCCGGTGACGTTGTCGAGCGCCCCCTTGGCATCGGCCAGCAGTGTCTGCGCATCGGCGGCGGTCCTGTTCAGGCTTTGCAACGTGCTGGTGGCTTCGGTGTAGAGACTGTCGTCGGCCATGAATTTGCCGAGCGTTCCCTTGCCATCGACCATTTTTTTGGACACCACCTGCAGGTCGCCAAGGATGGAGGTGATTTGGGGATTGTTCTGCTTCAAGAAGTCCGTCACCGGTCCGAGAACGTTCTGGATCGAGTCGCCGCTGAAGCTCTTGGTGAGGTTCTGAATTCCGCCGGCGACGTTGTCGAGCTTGGTCATGATGGCGTTGAGGTCGGCCTGCTCTGAAGTCTCCACATTCGACCCGGCGGACAGCGCTGGCGATTCGGGTGTTCCCATTTCCAAAGAAACAAAATT
This sequence comes from Limisphaerales bacterium, assembly GCA_047608975.1. GTDB lineage: Bacteria > Verrucomicrobiota > Verrucomicrobiia > Limisphaerales > JAYPXF01. Next base: position 19,605 of record JBLFYM010000030.1, read on the forward strand.
CTCACCGACGAGGCCGGCGGCCATGATGCGGGCGTTGGAATCCGTCTTCACCTGTCGGTGGGTGTCGATCTTCATCGTCACCTTCACCTTGTTCCCTTCAAAGTCGATGTCGGCGATCCGGCCGATATGCACACCCGCCATCTTTACCGGGTCTCCAACCTTGAGCTGTTGGACGCGATCGAAGAGACCATGGATTTTGTATCCCTTCTTGAACACGTCCGTTCCGCCGGACAGTTCGATGAGGAGAACGCCCGCGAGGGCGACCATGGCGAAGAAGACTCCGAGGCGGGTTTCGAGTGAACCTTTCATAGCGTGGCAACAGGGGTGATTTTTCGTTCAAAGGTGGCGTTCAGGAAAGTTTGGACTTCTTCGCGATCGCTGTTGCGGACTTGGTCCGGCGTGCCCATGGCAACGAGTTTGCCGTCGCGCAGGATGGCCATGCGATCAGCAATGCCGAAGCCGAGCTCGCGATCGTGGGTGACGACGATCGAGGTGGCACCGGTGTGGTCCCGCATCCGGACGATTTCGTGTCCGATGGTAACGGAGATCAGCGGATCGAGTTCGGAGGTCGGCTCATCGTAGAGAATCAGCTGTGGTTCCATGACGAGCGCCCGCGCAATGGCGACGCGCTTCTTCATGCCACCAGAGAGTTCCTGCGGCATGCGGTCTTCTGCCCCCGTAAGTCCGACGATCGCGAGTTTCTCCTTCACGATGGCATCGATCTCAGCGGGTTTCATGAGGCGGTGTTCCCGGAGATAAAGCCCCACGTTTTCCCCCACCGTGAGCGAGCCCAGCAGGCCGCCGGACTGAAAGACCATTGCGACCCGGTATTTGCTGAGCACTTCGGGGGAATCAATGATTTTGCCCTCGATGGAAACACTGCCGGAATCTGCGGTGTCCAGCCCCACCAGATGCCGGAGCAGAACACTCTTGCCGCTGCCACTGGGGCCCATTATAACGAAAATTTCCCCCCGGCGGACATCCATGTTGATTCCTTTCAGAACCTCATTGTCGCCAAAGCTCTTGCGGAGGTCTTTCACCGCCACGCAGGGATTGCCGTTTTTGTTCGCCTCGTCACTCATGTCAGAGATCCAACCGTAACAGGAGCCGGGTGAGGAAGTAATCGACGATCAAAATCAGGACGATTGAGTTCACCACTGATTTGGTGACGGACCGACCGATTCCGCGCGGACCACCGATGGTCGCAAGTCCCTGATGACAGCCGACAATACCGATCATCAAGGCGAACACGAAACTCTTGATGAGCCCGTTGACGATCGCAAAGTTGTCCACCACCCGGGACAGGCTGGAGAAGTAGGTCTGCCAAGGAATTGCGATGTCAGGATTGGCCGAGGATACAATGCCGCCGCCAACCCAGCCGACCAGGATCGAGAAAACGACCAGGCAGGGCAGCGCCACGCTGATCGCGAGGACGCGGGGCAGGACCAGGTAGTGGATCGGATTGATGTTCATGGTCCGCAACGCGTCGATTTCCTGATAAACCGCCATCGTGCCGATCTCCGCGGCCATTGCCGAACCGATCCGACCAGCGATCAAGACCGACATCATTACGGGCGCAAGTTCCTTGCAAAGCGACAGGCCAACGACGCTTCCGACCACTGCCGAGAGTCCGCGTTCCACCATGACGGGGCCGGTTTGCAGCGCCAACACCCCACCGATAAAGCCGGACAGGATACACGCCATCAGCAGGCTGGCATTGCCGATCTCGTAAAACTGGTCGATGACCTTGCGCCGGTGGCGGAAGGTGTGCGGGAGGGCGCAGAACGTCCGCCACGCGAGAATCACCATTTGTCCAATATCGCGAAACATTCAGGGGCTGGCTGTCGATGTTGAGAATTCGGGACGACTCATGGCTGGCTTTTCTGGCGGCGGGTCGGTGGGTTTGGCCGAATTGGAGTGGAACCATTTCCAACGCCGTCCCGAGGCGTCTGATTCATACTGAACGAGACCAAAAAAGAGCGAGCTTTTTTCAATTCCCGGAGAGGTGTCACGACGCCATAAATTCCAGAGCAATGACTGACTCTTGGCACCGGTATTCGGATTCTTTTCGGAGCGCCACATCGACCACAGTGGCGACCAGTTGCGTTCGACACTCTTGTTGTTTGGCAACAGGGATTCCAACAGGGCGGGAGCGCGCAGTCGCTCGCGTCCATCCAGTGATTTTTTCCAGTGGAAGAACGGCCAGAAATCCACGCGTTTGCGAACCTGACCGGTTTCGAGGTTCGCCTCCATCAGATCTGAATAGAGGAAAAACATCACGCTGTAGCGAATGCGGTGCAGAGCGGCGGCTTTTGCTTCGTTAATCTTCAATATCGGCCAGGCGTAAAAATCACTCCTTAGGGATTCGGTGGAGGAACGGCTGAAAAACGGCCAGACGCGGTTCATGTGTTTGCCCTCGCCGCGCGTGAATCCCAGCAACGGCCAGGGGAGGCCCCACTCGCGATACCGTTTTTCCCGATCTTCGGTGTAGGTGAAGAATGGCCAGATCACCGTCGTGGAATCTCGTGCGGGTGAACGGTAGGCGGAATACGCGGGGAGCACGGCGTGTTGATGCACTTCGTTAGTCGTGCCGATCGCAGTTCGGTCATTCACCATGAAAGGCCAGAGCGCGAAATTCTTCCGGTGCCCCGGCACGGAGTAGGGCTCACCAAAATCATTGGTCTTCGTGAACGGCAGCTTCACTTCGCGGCCGACAATGGGCCAGAACTGCCAGCCTTGGAGCCATTCACCTTCGCGCCGGTGGAAGAATGGATAAAGGTAGTTCCGGGTCACAACGTCACGTTTTCGCGTCTTCGAATACGCCGGGAACATCACGAAATCGATTTCATCCCGCAACATGCGGTTGACCAGCCGGCCGTAGAACGGAAAGAACGCGGTGTAGTTCGAGGAAGCGTTGGTGGATCTCAATTGGAAGTAGACCGGAAAAATCGAGAGTTTCCCGCGATCGAGTGAGTCTTGGTCCCGGGCGACGGAGAAACTGAAGATCTGGAGCAGCTGAATGCGTTTTTCACCGCCGAACCGATCGTAGGTGAGGAGCGGATAGAGCAGATCAGTTTCCTGATATTCGAGCTTGGGACCAGTGGTATTGGAGAAAAACGGAGGAAAAGCGGTAGTTTTCTGATTCAGCTTCTGTTCGCGATAGAAAAACGGCCCCATCTCTCTACGCTGCCCTTCATCCAAGGTCAGGTTGAAATCGTGAACCGCGGGTCCCCAGCTGAGAAATTTCTGGGGCGATTCTTCAGTCCTTCCGTCGCCGGGCAGTACAAAAAGCAGAAAAAGCCCCCAGATGAGGGCTTGGAATTGATCACTCTGCGTTTTCCGTGAAATCACGTGGATTCGATTCTAATTTCCTGCCCCGAACCGTCAAGAGACGGAAAATTAACGCTTCCCGCATTGGCGAAGATGCAGGAACTATAACGATATCTGTCTACCCCAATCAGGGCATACGTCCGATGCGAGTTCATAAAAGTTTGACTTTAGTTTTCACTACCCTAGTTTATCGAGTCAGTTCATTGAGGTTTTAGTTGGCCTCGGTTCCTCATAACCCAGCGACGGAGGGTGCATTGCCGTCGCTGGGTTTTTCCTTTCCAGAGACGCTTTCTCCGTTTTCAGGGCCTTCATCGTTTCCATCCCATTCGCATTAACAGGCTGATTACTGCGGGCAGAAATACCAACGCGGCGACCATGCAAGTGAGTGTCCCCACCGACATGATGAGCCCCAGACTTTCGATTCCGCGATGCTCCGCCACAGTAAGACTTCCAAATCCGGCAACCGTGGTGAGAGCGGATACAAAAACCGCCTTCCCGGTGCTCTTGGCAAGAATCGACGGAGTTCGTTCCTCCTGAAATCGATTTAATATGTGAATTCCGCTGGTTACCCCGATTCCAGCCACCAGCGGCAGCGTCATGATATTCGCCGGATTGAACGGCAAACCGTGCCAGCCCATGATGCCAACCAGCCAGATCGTGCCCACGGCCACCGGAATCAGTGCAAGGATCATGCAGACGAGGGAACGGAAGTGGATCAGGACCATCAGCGCAGTCGTACCAAGGGCCCACCCGGCTGCCTCGATATAACTGTCCTTTAGCAGCGTCGTGTATTCCAGAAGTTGCACGGGTGTTCCCGTCACATCGGGATCAATGCGGCGCAAATCCGCCACAAATTTCGCCTGATGCTCCTTCTGCCACACGTCCTCTTTGGGGTAGATCTGCAAAAGGTATTTGCCGGTCACGCCCACGAAACGATTGCGCAACGAGGTCGGCAGATCAGCCACGGTCAGGGCGCCGGAAGCGTCCTGCTTCGCCAGCGCCGCGAAGGTTCCCTGCAGATCAACCAGCAGAGCCTGTTGAAATCGCGCTGCCTGTTCGCTCATGCGGACGGAATCGGGACTGTTGAACGACTTTCGAATCCGGGAAACAGATTCCCAAATGGATTTAATTTGCCGGTATAACCTGCTCTCGCCTTCCGCTTCTCTGACCGCTTTTGCGGACGCGCCCAGATAACCCTGAAATGAATAGAAAACCTGACTGGCTTCACCAATGTCGAAGGGTGATTGATCGACTTCTGCAAACCGGATCGAACTGGCCAGATCCTTGATCCGACCGATCTGCCCCAGACGTGGTCCCGGATCCTCGCCCAGGAACGAGGTCATCGATTTCACATCAGCGACGGTCGGCAACTTGCGGAGGTGTTCCTCCAACTCGTTCGCATGCTCCACGGAATCCGCCATCAACGCGCCGAAGAGAACCGAATTGGAAGCCGACTCGATGAGCTTTTCTTCAAAGATCACGGCCGGCAGATCGGCGGACTGCATGTGCAGCAGATTGTAGTCGAAGTAGACGTTGCGTGATTGCCACACCGCCAAGCCGCAGACGACGGCAGTGGCGAGCGCCATCATCTTCGGACGACCGAGTAAAAAACTTTCAATTTTCGCGGGGGCGAACTTCTTCGCCTTTTTGTGATCAATTTTGTTTTGCGAGCCCTTCAGCAAAAGTGCGGGTAGCAGCGTCATCATCGGCACTAGGCTGACGAGCAGTCCGCCTCCGGCAATGATGCCCATTTCCTGAATGCCCCGGAAATCCGTCAGCGCCATTGCGAAGAATGCGGCGGCGGTTGTCAGTGCCCCGGTAAAGACTCCCTGACCGGTATTCACGATCGAAACCCGAATCGCCTCGCGACGGTCGAGTCCGGCCCGCAGTTCCTCCTCGTAGCGGGTGATGAGATGCACCCCAAAATCAATCGCCAGACCGATCAACATCGGCGCGAAGGTGATCGTCAGGATGTTGAGATGACCTACCACCAGAGTCGTGTAGCCCATGGTGTAACCCAGGCCGACCAGCAGACAGACGGTGGCTTTGATGGGACGCCCGGTCTCCTGATAGCCGTAGATGAAGATCAGCCCCACCAACAGCAACGCGATCATCGAAGCCGAAAGCGTATCCTTCTGCGATTGATCCATCTCGTCGAATTCCAGCACCGGCTCACCCGTCACGCCCACGCTCACGCCCGGTATCTCTCGTTTGATCACTTCCACCAGTTCACGCAATCGGTTCACCGCCTTCTTGGTCAGGCCGGATTCGGTCGCCTGCGCGGTGGCGAGATACATCCGGCCATTGCCGTAGGTGATGTACATCTCCCGCTCCGCTTCCGCGCCGCCAAACAGGGCGCTCAATCCGGGAGAGGGCGGGTGGCCCAGGCGATTCATCGCGGAATTGCATTGGTCGATGATTCGTTGCAGCGCCGGCAGCGACTCGATCAGCTCGTTCACTTCTGCGCGCGGCTTTTTCTCGGCGGTGCGGAACTCGGTGTTGATCACCTGGATCAGCGAAACCAGATTCGTCGCCTGCGAAAACTTCTTCACGAAGGGATGGTACGACTTAAGTTGCTCCTCAAGTCCCTCCAGATCCGATTTGTCGAGGAACAGCAGCGCCTTGGTACCCAGCATCTTGAGATCCCCCTTGTAGATGATGTTCTGAAACAGTTCGGTCTCCGCCTCCAGCCGCGCGCCCAGCCGCTCCACGAACTGCCGGTTCTTCTCCATGTCGTCGCTCTCGACGATGACCACCAGATCGTCCTGCGTAGGGAACTCCTTTTTGAACTCCAGAAAATTTCGGTGATAGCGCTTTTCCGTCCCCACCAGATCACTGCGGCTGGTGGAGAATTCCAGCTTCATCACAGTGAACGCCACGCAGGCGCAGAAGAGCAGTATCTGCGGATAGATAAACAGGGCGGGCCGCTCGTAAACCGCGTCCGCCAGCTTCGAGAGCACGCCCTCAGCCCAGGAAGATTTGTGTTCAGATTCTGTCACCTATGGCCACCATGAAACCCCCAAACCCGATCCATTCACAACCTTGAAATGGATTCCCCGTCATTCTCGCCGCCCCACTCCTCCAGTCTCCGGCCGACAACCCGAATCCCACCGCACCACGCTTGACCTGCCGGGCTGACCGCCTAGAATGACCTTCGTCCTGATGAAAGAACGATTTCTGACAATTTTGCTGGTGGGGATGGCTCTGTGCGCAACGGCTGCGCCCGATGCAACCCAACTTTTGAACGGCATTGTCGCAATCGTTGACGGCAAGGTCATCACCGAGAACGAGGCCCGAAAGTTCATCGAACCGGTCATCGAATTCCTCAAGAAACGGCACGGGCACGAACCCAAGGTGTTTCAGGAAAAGGCGCTCAAGGCCTACCGCGACGGACTCGACGAACTGATCAATCGGCAACTCATGCTCTTGGACTTCGATGCCGAGGGGTATCGCCTGCCCCAACGGTTTGTCGAAAACTTCGTTCAGGATCGGATTCGCGAGCAGTACGGCGACCGTCCGCGCCTCATCAAAACCCTGGAACAACAGGGCATGACCTATCAGGACTTTCGCGAGGAGATCCGCGATCAGTTTGTGATCGAACAGATGCAGGCCAGGAAAGTTTCCTCCGGCATTCTCGTTTCCCCCTACAAGATTGAAAACTCCTACAAGGAAAACATCACCGACTTTCGCCTGCCGGATCAGATCAAGTTGCGCATGATCGTGCTGAACAAACCCGCGGGCGGGGACACTACCGCGGTCGACAAACTTGCCGGCGAGATTCGTCGCAAGATCACCGATCTGGATGAATTCAAGGAAGTGGCTTCGATCTACTCCGAAGGCTCACAGGCCTCCGATGGCGGCGACTGGGGTTGGATTGAAACGAAGGTCCTACGCAAGGAACTCGCCGCCGCCGCTCTGCTTATTAAGAAAGGTGAGACCAGCGGCATCATTCAGACTGCCGACGCCTGTTACATCATGCACATGGAAGACGTGCGTATCGCCTACGTACGACCGCTGCACGAGGTGCGGGACGAGATCGAGAGCAAACTGATTGCCGAGGAGCGTCAGCGCTTGCAGAAAATCTACATCGCCCGCCTCCGCAAAAAGGCGTTCATCCGATTCTTCTGAGCAAAACCTTGCGCTGCACGCTGGCCGCGCAAATGATCATGGCCTTTCCACCATGAATCAATCATACCGAAGCTTCCTCTTGCTGGGACTCCTCGCCGTTTCAATTCAGATTGGCTCCACCGCCACTTCTTCCCGCATTGACGCGTCCAAATTCGACAACCTCCAGGCCGCGATTGATGCGGCCGCTCCCCAAGGCGCGGTGGTGTTCATCCCTCCCGGGGAATATCACCTGACCGAACCCCTGCGCGTGACGACCGAAAACATCCAGATCGTGGGCAGCGGTGCCGCGACTGTCCTGATCAACGACAACCAGGAAGGCGCGCCAGCCGTGCATCTCGCGGCCAAGGGATTTGATAAGAACCGCAAGCTCCGCCTCTGGCGCGTGCAGTTGAACAATCTCCGCATCACCGGCAACACCAACAGCGGCGATGGAATTCTGGCGCAAGGCATCCAGGAAATCCTGCTGCAGGCAGTCACCGTGGATCACAACGGAGCACACGGAATCAATCTCGATCACTGCTACGAGAATCCGCGCGTCGCGAACTGCATGCTCACCTACAACAAGCTCGCCGGCCTGAATCTGCTCGGTTGTCACGACATCATTGTCAACGCCAACCAGTTCGAGGAAAACCAGGACGCCGTGCGTTGTGCCGACGGCTTCAATCTGACCATGAATGGCAACAACGTGGACGATCATCTGCGTCATGGAGTCGTGATCGAAAACACTTACGGTTCGGTTTTATCCGGCAACATGATTGAGGAATGCAACGGCACGGCGGTCATTCTCGATCGTGACGTCTACGGAGTGACGATCAGTGCCAACGTCCTCGCACACAACATGGGCGGCGGTATCTACTGCCTCGATGCAAATGGCTGCGCGATCTCGGCGAACACCATGACCCTGCTCCATACAAACTCGATTTATATCGGTCCCGAAAGCGGTCGACTGACGATTACCGGCAACAACTTCTGCAACAGCTATACCGGTGCCGACACCATTCGCCGCAAGACCGATCGCGTTGCCGAGAAACGACCGATCCAATGGGATATCGGTACCGGCATCACCATCGAGGGCGCCTCGAACATCGTGATCTCAGGCAACATATTCGCCGGCCTGGAGGCCTCCGCCGTCCGCGCTGACAAGCAGAGCTCCGGCATTCTGATCAACGGGAACTTGTTCACCGACCTGCATCGGCACAGCGAAGGAACGAAAAATATCGAAATCCCGAAAACGGTGACCGGTTCCGCCAACGACAACTTCTCCGCGCCGAAATAGCACTCCCCCGAGCATGGGCTGGGCGCACCCGACCTGAGCCGATTTCCTTCAGACATGGCGAAAGCGCAACAATACTGGCTCGTGAAGCAGGAACCCGAATCCTATTCATGGAACGATTTCGTGAAGGACAAGGTCTGCGAATGGGATGGTGTGCGCAACTACCAGGCCCGGAACGACCTGCGAGCGATGACGAAGGGCGATCCCGTGCTCTTCTGCCACAGCGTCAGTGAGAAACAGGTCGTCGGTATCGCCAAGGTTGCTCGCGAGCACTACCCGGATCCGACCGCGAAGGAAGGTGATTGGTCCTGCGTGGATCTCAAACCGGTGAAAACAGTCAACCAGCCAGTGACCCTCGACGACATCAAGGCACAGAAATCCCTGCACGAAATGGTTCTGCTCCGAAACTCCCGGCTATCCGTGCAGCCCGTGACCACGAAGAAATTCGATCAGTTGGTGAAGATGAGCGGAACGAAGCTGTCGGCGAAACTCTGAAAAGAGAACGAATTCCGCGCCCGCTTGTGGCCAAAAGATGGCCGGCAAAAATATCTCAATCAGCGGAACGGGCTCACTTCCTGAATCTTTCCTTTCTGCAGATATTTTTGCCCATCCTATTTTTGCAATCAAACGAAGCATGAATCCCGCACGCAGGCTTGAAGAATCTTTCGGATGACCTAGCATGCGCCAAGTTCGCCAATCGCGAATACCCCAAACCAAACCAACCAATGCACACATGAAGATCATTCTGGCAGACGACGATGCGATCAGTCGCAAAATCATCGCCGGCTTTCTGGCCCGCTTCGGATATCAGGTTCAGGTCGTCAAAGACGGCACCGAAGCCTGGAACCTTCTCCAGACCCAATCCGCGCCCCAGTTGGCGATCTTTGACTGGATGATGCCGGGGATGTCAGGACTGGAAGTGTGCTCCCGCGTTCGTGCCCAGCCCCGGAAAGAGCAGACCTACATCATCCTCCTCAGCTCGCGGAACAGCAAACTGGATATCGTCAAAGGACTCGAAGCTGGTGCCGACGATTATCTCATCAAACCCTGCGACCTGGCAGAACTTCAGGCCCGGCTCCGCGTCGCCGAACGCACGCTGACCCACGAAGCCCAGCTCCGCAAACACATCAACGAGCTGGAAAATCTCGTTCGCCGACACAATCTCCTGGGCTCCATCGCCGGCCAGCATCAGGTCGCCGGGTCATCTGACCAAGAGGCGGCGAGCGAACCCGCTCCGGCACTCGCCGCGGAAACCGGTACCCAGCAGCTCAAGGAACTTGTCTGCCAGGCTTTCGAAGAACTGGGTCTGGGCGTCGGCAATCTGCTGGCACCCAAGTCATTTTCCACCGGACCGGACTTCGAGGTGATGTTGCCGCTCTATTTCCCAAAGGACGAAACCTGGCTCGATCTGCGATTCGAGTTCGATCGTCGGGGCGCGCACGGGGCCTGCCGTTCGTTGCTCAAGCGCAGCGCCAATTCTCCGCGGGAACTTCAGGATGTGTTGCTGGAACTCATCCATCTTCTCACCGGCACCCGGGCGTTGACCCGGCTGAAGCAGTCCGCCGGCATGTTTGCCATGAATGCCTCCCCGATTGCCAACCCCGGCGATTCCGCTGAAATCCATCGGCAAAGCTCCAGGGAATACGGCTGCAAGGTTGGCGAGCTCGAGTGCAATATCTCTGAGTTTGCAACCAAGGCCCCCATTGTGAGCAAGGCCGTGCAGGATCTTCAATCCGGCGAGATTGTTGCCGAACCCGTGATCGCCAGCGAAACCTCGCACATGATTCTGCTCGGCGCGGGCGACATCCTCAATCTCAACCGTATCAGCCACTTGGAAGAGGACATCAAGCGTCTGAACCTGGATGTTTCGTTGAAGGTCGTAACCATCCCGGATGCCAGCCGCCCCTACGTCCCCCTCGCCTTCGACTGAAGCAGCAGCCGCTGCGGGCGTTTGCCTGTATTAGTTCAGGACCTTCTGCGGCTTGGGGGTTCGCCGGGAGCTGTTCCTCACCAAAAAAATATTCCAGCCGAGGTTGATAAGACCACCGACATGGGGAACTGTCTCCGGCCCAATGGAGAGTGTGCGATGGCAGAGCATCACAACAAAATCCAAATTCCCTCCGCGGGAACCCAGGTCGTTTCTCAGATCGAGATTCGAGGTACAAACAATTCGCTGATTCATCCCCGGGGCGCCGTCGGAATCATCACGCGAACGCCGGCCCGTCACGAAGCCGATTTCCTGGTGCGCTTTCCCGACGGCTTCGAATCGAAGCTTCGACGGGACGAGTTCGAGGTATTGCAGACCTTCAAGAGTCAGCTACCCGACCCGTTGGGGGATGAGTTCGATATGGACCGGTTGGTAGTCTACGAATGTGTCGTTGGATCGCGCGCCTACGGCCTGGAACATGCCGAATCGGACACTGACAAACGCGGCATCTACGTGGCGCCCGCACGCCTGGTCTGGTCGCTGTTTGGATATCCCGAACAGATCGAAGACAATGCGGCGGAGACCTGCTACTGGGAAATGCGCAAGTTCCTTGTGATGGCACTGAAAGCGAACCCTAACATTCTCGAATGTCTGTATTCGCCGATCGTGCTGAAGCACACACCAATTGCCGATCGGTTGTTGGAAATGCGCGGAAAATTCCTGTCGCAAATGGTATTTCAGACCTTCAACGGCTACGCCATGTCCCAGTTCAAGAAGATCGAACGGGACGTCCGCAATCAGGGTGCGGTGCGCTGGAAACACGCCATGCATCTCGTCAGATTGCTCATCACCGGCGCGCGAATCTTGCGCGAAGGCGAAGTGCCGGTGGATGTCGGCAAGCACCGCGAAAAGCTGCTGACGGTCAAGCGCGGCGACCTGAGTTGGGAGACGGTAGATCGCTGGCGCGTGGAACTGCACGCCGATTTTGAAACCGCCCTGAAGGAAACCAAATTGCCGGAAAGACCGGATTACGCCGCCGCCAATGAACTGCTGCTGGCCGTGCGTGAAGAATCAGCAAAGTGAGCTGAGAATCTGTGGGCACGGACTTGTTCGCACCCTCCAGGCCGGCCCCAAAAAAATAGCCTGAACTCCAACCGATCTCCGTCTTTTGGTGTACTCAATGTTGCGAAACTGTTGACATCGCAGAGCTAAACTGATTTCTTGCTCAGCCGCTTGTTCGGGACGTAGCTTAGCTTGGTAGAGCGCCACACTGGGGGTGTGGAGGTCGCTGGTTCAAATCCAGTCGTCCCGACCATTTTTTTCTCCTTCGACCGGATTCGCGGAATCCCTTTTCCAACTTCAAAACCGGGCGTGGTCACGCTATAGCACTCGGATGTTCCGCCTGTTCAAATTTCTCTCCATTGCCTGCGCGCTGCTGCTACCAACCCTTTCTCCGCGGGCTGCGGAATACGACGTGGTTGTTTATGGCGGCACCTCAGCCGGTGTCATCGCTGCGGTCCAAGCCAAAAAACTGGGCAAGTCGGTCGCGCTGGTCGGACCGGATCGGCACTTGGGCGGGCTTTCGAGCGGTGGACTGGGATGGACCGACACCGGCAACAAGGCGGTGATCGGCGGGCTTGCCCGCGAGTTTTATCACCGGATTTGGAAACACTACCAGACCGACGCAGGGTGGAAGTGGCAGGAGCAATCCGAGTATGGCAACAAGGGACAGGGCAACAAGGCCATCGACGGCAATGAGCGCACCATGTGGATCTTCGAACCTCATGTCGCTGAGCAGGTGTTCGATGATTTCGTTCGGGAACTGCAGATCCCGCTGTTCCGCGACGAATGGCTCGATCGTAAACAGGGAGTCGTGATGAAGGCCGGACGCATCCGCTCCATCACCACGCTGAGTGGAAAACGGTTTACCGCGAAGATGTTCATTGATGCCACCTACGAAGGCGACCTGATGGCCGCGGCGGGTGTGGACTATCATGTCGGCCGCGAGGCGAAAGCGACCTACGGCGAGGCATGGAACGGGGTTCAGACCGGGGTGCTGCATCACCGGCATCATTTCGGTGTATTGAAGGAAGGCATCAGTCCTTACGTGATTCCAGGTGATCCCTCCAGTGGGGTTCTTCCGCGCGTCAGTGCCGCGTCACCCGGCGAATACGGTTCGGCGGACAAGCGGATCCAGGCTTACTGCTTTCGCCTCTGCATGACGGATCACGATCCGAATCGCCTGCCGTTTCCCAAACCGGACGGTTACGACCCAGCACAATATGAATTGTTCGTGCGGGTTCTGAAGGCCGGTTGGCGGGATCTGCTGAACAAATACGATCCCATCCCGAACCGCAAGACCGATACGAACAATCACGGACCTGTGAGCTCGGACAACATCGGCTACAACTACGACTATCCGGACGCGTCCTACGAACGCCGGAACGAGATTATCGCCGAGCATCGTCGCTACCAGATGGGGCTCCTCTACTTCACCGCGAATGATCCGCGCGTTCCCCCAGACGTGCGGGATGTCATCAGCCGTTGGGGACTGGCAAAAGATGAGTTCACCGACAACGGCAACTGGCCGCATCAGCTCTACATCCGTGAGGCCCGGCGGATGATTGGGGAATTCGTCATGACCGAAAACGAACTGCTGAAGAAGCAGCCCACGCCCGATTCGGTCGGCATGGGTTCCTACACCATGGACTCGCACAATGTGCAGCGCTACATCACGCCCGAGGGATTTGTGCAGAATGAAGGAGACATTGGCGTCTCCACCCGCGGGCCATACCAAATTGCCTACGGATCGATGGTGCCCAAGGTTGGCCAATGCGAAAACCTGTTGGTCCCGGTTTGTGTATCGAGTTCCCACATCGCCTTCGGTTCGATCCGGATGGAACCCGTATTCATGATCCTGGGGCAATCCGTCGCGACTGCCGCCGCCATGGCGATTGACAGCGGAATCTCGGTGCAGGCCGTGCCTTACAAGCAGCTTCGCGAACGTCTGGTTGCCGATGGTCAGGTTCTGGAGCTTCCGGCGAGTGCGAGATGGGGAACAAAGGGCGTGGATCCCGGTTCGTTGAAAGGCATCGTGCTCGATGACGCATCAGCGAAAACGAAGGGCCACTGGAAAGCCAGCAGCTCAAGCACCAAATACCTCGCCTCGGGCTATCGCCACGACAGCAACGCGCGAGACGGAAAACTGGAAGCACGCTTCGAGCCGCAGTTGAAAGCTGGCCGTTACGAAGTTCGGATCGGCTACACCGCCCACGGCAATCGTGCCACCAACGTCCCCGTCGAGATCCATCACGCGGGCGGAATCGCGAAGGTCACGGTCAACCAGCGCAAAGCCCCACCGATCGATGGCCTCTTCCTCAAACTCGGCGTTTTCGAATTCGCACCCGGAAAACCAGCCGCGCTTGTCGTCTCCAACCGGGACGTAAACGGCTACGTCGTCATCGACGGCGCCCAGTTCATCCCCGTGCGTTGATGAGTCTCACCGTCAATCGCGCGTCGAAACCGTTCAAGTTCAGGCTTAGCCCCTGAGCCGGTGTTGAGTATTTTTTCCGCTCACACTCCAAGGAATCGAGGATTGGTGATTATTTTTGGTAACGTTTTGCCGAACACCCCATCATGTGGGTAGAAAACGGTGAAAGAGGACGCGGAAACAATCGAGGCAATCAAGCAGGGGGATCACGAACGGTTCGCCGAACTGGTGGATCGGCATCAGCGGCTGGCCTATGCCATCGCCTGGAGCCGGTTGGGTGACGCGGCCTTGGCGGAGGAGGCCGCGCAGGAATCGTTCATTCAGGCATTCCGCTATCTGGGGGCTCTGCGGCAGCCCGATCGTTTTGCGGGCTGGTTGGGGCGAATCGTCCGCAATGCCGCCGGGATGATCAATCGTCGGGAAGGGCGGGAAAAGGCGACGAAGGCGCTTTGGGCCTTGGATCAGGAAATGGAAAGTGGATCAGGTGACCCGCCGGATTCAGCGCCACTCCCGGAGGATGTCGAGTCCGCTCTCGCGGATCTGTCGGATGAACACCGCGAAGCGCTTGTCCTGTTCTACTTCAAAGGCGAAAGCACGGTGTCGGCTGCGGAGATACTGGAGGTGAACGAGGGGACCTTTCGTACCCGGCTGTCCCGGGCGCGTTCAAAGCTGCGGAAAGCCATCGAACGGCGGACCGAGGCTGCTTTGGGCAAGTTGCGACCGGCCCGAAACCTGACGCCGCTGGTGATCGCCTCCTTGCCGGCGGCTCCATTCGGGGCCAATGCCGCCGGTGTTGCCGGAGCGATCGGTGGCAAGGTTGCGGGGACTTTGCTCAAGGGCTCCGTGTGGTTTGCCCTGCTGCCGTTGCTGCAGATTCCGTTGGCCTGGGGATTGGCCCTGTTCTCCAACCGGGCGATGGTACGGTCGTTTCGCGATCCGCATGACAAACGGGCGGAGTTGATGCGTGATTCGCAGATCTTCAATTTGCTCATGGTGGCTTTCATAATGCTCGGTTCGTTCCTGTTGTTTCTTGGCGGTCTCCACCTGGGCGTTGGTGAAAGAGCAATAGACAAGCTTCTGGCATTGGCCTTGTCCGTCTATTGCGTCTCTGTGGCGATTCGTCAGTTGCGGGTGGATCGGGGGCTGGATGGGATCGCGATGGGGGCGATGTCCTTACTCATGGTGACGGGCATGATCAGCGTCGTCTTCTTCGACGGCGAGTCCTGGCTGTGGTATATCTGGCTGATTCCATCGGGGCTTTTGCCTCTGATTGCCCCAAGCTGTCTAGCCACCGCCCGGATGGACAATAACCTTTTCCTGCGGCAGGCATTGGGCGGAATGGGTGATTCCGGTCAGGCGCCGGAAACGCCCGTGTTGGAACTGTCCAATTCTGATTTGAGACGGTTTGCGTGGTGGCTTGGCGGCAAGAAACTGCTCTTTGATCGTGATCTCGGCGAACGGGGAATGACCCTCTGTCTGGCTGATGTGCGCATCACCGCTGCACAGACCCTGCGGACGTGGCGAAGCCGTTCGGGATCGAGCATTTTCGTTACCCGATCGGGGAAATGCAGCGGCGGCCTGAGTCAGGCTGACCATTACCGGATCATGGACATCGTTCCGGAGGCAGTTCTACGAGACGAATTGGAAAGCAAGACCGTCGCGGTTTTTCAGTCAGCAACCACGGCCTACTTCACCGGTGATCTCGACCAGGCTGAGCGCTTGCTGACCAAGGAACCGGACAGTCAGGTCTTCCATCGGAATCCGCTCCGAACCTGGCCCATCATCGGATTTCAGTTACTGATGGTTGCCTTGGGCGGCTGGCTGATCTTTAAGGGGCTCAACGGTGGCTTCAGCTATCGGCCACGGGGTGCACGTGGAGCCGTCCCTGAGTTTGCTGAGCCAGCCGCCCTGAAAGTGCTCCAGCCAATGCTGCTGGGATTCAATGCTTACCCAAAGCCCACGAATTCGAGCCTCCTCGCACTGCTTGCAGAATGGCGCTGCGGAAAGATCAGTTTTTCTGAGAGTCATCTTGGTGATCGGGAGCGGAATGCACTTCGAGGTTTCCTGTCGAAACAGCTGACCCGGGACGGAATCAGGGAACTTGGTTCCTCTGTCAGGCACTGGCCCTATTCGGTCCCCGTGATGCACCGTGTGTTGTTGAGCGGACTCTTCTCGCCAGAGGAAATCTCCGCTTGGGGATTCGACCGCAGCAGTATTCGCGAGGCGTTCGCGCGCTTGCCCGTAAAAAAACGGCACGAGCGGATTTTCCATGGGTGGGGCAAGATTCGCCACCGCCACCTCTGGTCTTATGGAATTCATTCAGACTCGTGGCAGATATTGGAAATTCTTCGTCACTTCGACAGTCTGGACCTGGTGAATGCGGATCTGATCGCCGCTGAGATCTCATTGTTACAGGTGAACGCGGAGGAGGACCCGGTTCCCCGTATAGACGCCACCCTCAATCTGGACGAGATCCACGGATTGTTCGTCACTCGAAAGTTTTCACTGGAGCACAACTGGTACCTGATCCGAATTCTGAGCGCGCTCGGGAAATTGGATCGTATTGACCGCGAAGCCTTCGTGTCCGGAATTTTACGGCTCCATCACGGCGAAGGTCTGATCGGCGAGCGCAGTCGCAAACACGGCTTTCGGGTGAATGGCTATGCCGAGATTACCTTCTACGTCCTGGACTGCCTACTCCAGCTCGAGGCAGGGGATCAAGTGGACGATCTGGGTGATTGGAAATTCCGAGCCCAGGCTTACTCCCACAAACCAGGCACTCCTCCGATTCAGCGGCCCGACCTGATAGCGTGGATATATCAGCAACGGCTGGCAGAGATTCTACGCATGCCTAACTTGCCTCTGTCGTTCTTTTAGACGGCAACTGTTTGCCCGCCAAACACAATAAAAACCATGGACAGCAGAGCTGGAACCAAAACCGAGACAAAGGAAATGTGCCTCTATGACGATCGTAGTGGGTCGATCGGCACATGTAAGTGCAGGTGATCGAAGTTTAGCTTTGAACCGATGGGCTTAATCATCGTTTGAAATTATTCGAAGCTACGGAAGCCACCGGACTTTATCTTGGCGCTTTGAATCAGTCTCTTGACCACCTCGGCAGGCGCGTTTGGAGATTGGCTTCGATGCCCTCCCAATGACCGCGGATACTCCCCGTTTTCAACTGCTGCGATCGAGAGCTGGCGGCGCGTCAAAGACGCCAAAGTAGAGGGTCCAATGCATCATTCTGTGCGAGTCGCAACAGGGTTGCCGAATATCCAAAAACTAGCGTGTGGGCCTGAAAGGCTCCAACAACCTCCCGCGCAGCAGTCGACGTGAGTCGGCTCAAACTCAGCACCGAAACAGAAGTATGTGCAAACTAACGTCCGCCGCTACGAAACGCGACCGCAGCTGCATCCAGGAATGTAGGCAGAGGAATGAGAAGTGGCTTCAATGGGACATCCCCGACAGATTCCTCTGCCCAACATTCCTTTGGCTATTCCAAAACTTGGAGCGAACGAAACAAACCAACGCGCCGTTCCCGCCTCTATCAACGAGCGGGGGAAATACAGCAGATTTAGCCCCCTCGCTTGGTAGCAAACTGGGTTACTGAACCTCCTGATCGGTTTTGGTGGACGCGGCTAGCAAGTGACCTATGATCCGCGTTCCCCAAGCAACGTGATTGCGGTGTTCTGGGGTTCCACGCGATGAAATTCATTAACGTTCGCCTCGTCTGTGCCGCCTCTTTGGTCGGTGGTTTGATCAACACCATTCCGGAATTGTCGGCTGCCGTCAGCGTCAAGACTGCTCAGCCACAATCCGTGACGCTTCGGAAAACGACGTCACAGCCTGCGTCTGTGCGGGCTTTTTACGTGGCGGAATTACACGCTAAGGTCGCCGGATATGCGGATGTTCCCCAGGTGGATATCGGCGCGGTGGTCAAGGCAGGCCAGGAATTGCTGGTCGTGCAGGTGCCGGAAATGGCCAAGGCATACGAACGCTCAGAAGCTGAGGTGACCCGTCTGGATGCCGACATCACGCGTGCTGAGGCGGCGGAGCAGGTTGCGGCCGCGCAGGTACAGCAGGCCACATCCGACATTGAGAAAAGCACCGCCCAGGTGGCGGCGGATCAGAGTGAGTTTGATCGGGCCGACGAACTGGTAAAAACGGGAGTTGTCACCGGCAAGGTGAAAGATGAAGCCGAGAACCGGCTTCGCGCGGCCAAGGCTCAGCTCAGTTCCATCAAACAGAATCTCAATGTCGCCCGCGCGAATGCGAATGCCGCGGCCGCAGATACCGTGGCCTCCCAAGCAGCTGCGCTGGTCGCCTTCCGAGCCACCGAGGAGATCAAGGTCATGATGGAGTATTCCTCGATCAAGGCCCCGTTTGCCGGAGTCGTGACGCATCGCAATGTCGCTCCTGGCGACCTCGTCAGAAACAGCGCCATGTTCTCGACGGCCAAACCGCTGTTCGTTCTTGCGAAGACGGATGTGCTTCGAATCTCGGTCGCAGTGCCCGAGCGTGATGCGGTCTGGGTCGATCAGGGCGATCTGGCGGAGATCAAATTTTCCGCCTTGCCAGGCAAGGTTTTCAAGGGCGCAGTTGCCCGAACCGCGGGTTCGTTGGATCCGCAGACGCGCTCGCTGGCAGTGGAGATCGATCTGCCAAACAAAGATGGAGCCCTGCTACCGGGCATGTATGGCACGGTGGTGATCACCATGTCCGAGAAGACGGCCCTCATTGTTCCAGCGGACACGATCCGCTTTGATGCGACCGGCGCGAACCCGCTCGTCTACCTCGTGCAGAACGGCAGCGTTTCGCTCACGCCGGTGACTGTCGGTTCGGATGACGGACATAGCATTGAGATTCTGTCGGGCCTCAAAGAGGGCGACCAGATCGTCACCGGCATGTTGGGTCGGTTGGCTGATGGCCAATCCGTTACTGTGCTCGCTGACTGAGTTATTTTCCGCTACTTCCTTCACTTCCTGAATTATGTTTCTCGTACGCTTCGCACTTGGCAATCCCTACGCGGTCTGGGCCGCCGCCATCGGCCTGAGTCTGTTGGGCCTCACGCAGATCCCCAAGATCCCGGCGGATATTTTGCCGGACTTCAAAACGCCGGTGGTGGTGAGCTATTTTTCCTATCCGGGCATGCCGCCGTTGGAGATCGAGAAATCCATCTCCTCGCGGGTGGAACGGATCCTGACTCTGGCGAGCGACATCGATCATCAGGAAGCGCGCAGTATTCCGGGTGCCTGCGTGATCCGGGTGCAGTTTCATCCGGGTACCGATCCGGCCGCGGCGCTCAACGAGATCATCAATCTGGAAGCCAACGACATTCACCATCTGCCGCCGGACATCGACTGGCCGTTCACGCTGCGGAGTGAGCCGGCGAACCTGCCGGTGGTATTGGCTTCAATCGCGGGCGATGGGCTGACGGAAACGGAACTCTACAAGATTGGTTACTACGCCGTCCGTAACAAGATGGGCGGACTCAAGGGCGTGCAGATCCCCCATCCCTTCGGCGGCAAGTTCCGGCAGATGATGGTCTACGTCGATCCGGACAAGCTGCGCGGTCATCAGCTTGCGCCCTCGGATGTCGTCAAGGCGCTGAACGAGGCGAATCTCGTGATGGCCGGCGGCATGATGAAGATGGGCAAGACCGAGTATCAGGTGCACACGGTGAACACGCTTCCGTCCGCCGAGGACATCAACAATATCCCGGTCGCGATGCGCAATGGGAAACCGATCTTCATCCGCGACATCGGGATCGCGAAGGACGACGCGGCCATTCAAAACAACATCGTTCGCGTGAACGGCAAACGGTCGGTGTATTGCCCGCTGCATCGCGAGCCCGGTGAAAACTCGATCGAAGTGGTGAACCGCATTCGCGAGGGACTTGCCACTCAGGTTCCGTTGATGAAGGAACGCGGGGAAATCCCCGAAGCCGCGGAGATTACGCTGGTCAGCGATCAATCGAGCTACATCCGAAACGCGATCCGCAACCTGGAGTACGAAGTGGGTGCCGGTGCGCTGCTGGTGGCGCTGGTGGTGGTATTGTTTCTGCGTCGGTTTCTGCCTTCAGTGGCCGTGCTGCTGGTGATTCCGCTGGCCCTGATGATCGGCATGCTCGGGTTCTACTTCTCCGGACACACCATCAACGTGATGACGCTGGGAGGCATCGCCCTCGCTGTCGGAACGGTCATCGACGCCGGGATCGTGGTGGTGGAAAACATTGTGCGTCACTTGGGCTTTGGCAAAAGCAGCCTGGATGCCGCCCGAGACGGAACTGCCGAAGTGGCGACGCCCGTGCTCGCCGGCACGGTTACAACTTTGGCCATCTTCATTCCGGCCATCTTCCTGACCGGGATGATCAAATACCTCTTCGCCCCCCTTTCGTTGGCCGCCGTGCTGACCATTGGCGCATCCTATTTCGTAGCGATGACGATTGTTCCCGCCTTCTGTTCGCGCATGTTGACAGCACGCCATGCGGCGGTGAAGACCGAGGAAAGTGACGCCGATCCGACCGGGATGTTCGCGGGCCTGCTGAAGACCGCGATGAAGATGCGCTATCTCGTGATCGGCGGCGGGGTGGCACTCGTGGCCATTTCGCTGTTGTTGTATCCGCGCATTGGCAAGGAGCTTTTTCCGGACGTGGACGCCGGTGTATTCGAAGTTCGCATAAAGACGACGCCGGGCTCCCGCATCGAGGAAACTGAGAAGCTCATCATGCGACTTGAAGAAGTGATCGCCGGAGTCATTCCTCCCGAGGAGGTCGAAACGGTGATGGCCAACATCGGATTGCCAACCGGCAAGGGCGCGGGATTCTCCACGATGCTCAGTCCGAACTCCGGACCGGATACGGCGTTTATGGTGGTCACCCTGCATCAGGAGGGGCGTAAGACTTCAACGCGCGACTACGTCTCGATTCTCCGCAAGGAGTTCGCGGAGAAGTTCCCGCAGGAACAGTTTCTCTTTGTGAGTGGTGGTGTCATCAACGCCGCGCTCAATGAAGGGGTTGCCACTCCCATCAACGTGCAGGTCTCTGCGGGTTCGACCGCTGCGACCCGTACCGCCGCTGAGAAGGTGGTCGAAGTCGTGCGCGAGATCGACGGGACCGTGGATGTGCAGATCGCGCAGGCACTTGATTATCCGCAGTTCGACATCCGGGTAGACCGCACCCGCGCCGCCTACTTCGGCCTGTCGCAAAAGATCATCGCTGAGAACGTCTCCACCGCGCTGGCCTCCAGCATTGGATTCGCAGAAAATATCTGGGTCGATCCCAAGACCGGCGTCGATTTCTACATGGGCGTGCAATACAAGGATAATGAGGTCCGCTCACTCGATGAGCTGCGGAATTTGCCGCTGCCGATCACCACGGACAATGGCCCCAGCACGATTCCTCTGTCTGAAGTGGCGGAAATCGTCCGGGTGAACATTCCCGGTGAGATTGCCCACTACAATCTGTCACGGGTGAACGACGTCTACGTGAACGTAAAAGGACGTGATCTGGGATCGGTCGCAGCAGACATCGAGGAGGCGATAGCCAAGATCGAATTCGCACCTGGCGTGGCGACCACGCTGCGCGGTCCGGTCGCGAAGATGAAGTCGGATGCAAAATCTCTTGGCTGGGGATTGGCCACCGCCACCGTCCTGGTCTACCTCATCATGATGGCTCAGTTCCGATCCATGCTCGATCCGCTCATCATCATGATCGCGGTCCCACTTGGTCTCACCGGCGTGTTGGGTATCCTTTATCTGACCGACACGACGATCAATATTCAGTCCCTGATGGGAACGCTGATGATGATTGGTGTCGTCGTGAACAATTCGATCCTCCTCGTGGACTACGCCAATCATCTTCGCGAACGTGGTGTTGAATCTGGAAAAGCCGCCTGGATGGCTGCCTGCATTCGTCTCCGCCCGATCTTGATGACTGCTTTTGTGCTCGTTGCGTCGATGATTCCACTCTCCCTGAATCTCGCCCCGGGAAGCGAAGCCATGGTCCCACTGGCCCGGGCGTTGATCGGCGGCATGCTGGTCTCCACATTTTTGACCCTATTTCTCGTGCCTTGTGTCTACGCCGTGCTGAAGCCCAATCGGACAGAGACGGCGGCGGCCTGATAAACTGAAAATGAAATCGATCTCCTCACTTATACTCCTGACCGCGTTGACCTTTTCGACCCGGGCGCAGGAAGTGCCGACCTCAGGCACGATGCCCATCGATCTGGCCACGGCCCTCAAACTGGCCAACGCACGTAATTTCCAGATTGCGCTGGCGAATGAACGGGTGAACGAAGCTGCCGCGCAGCTTCGGCGGAAAAAGTACCTCCTGATCCCGACGCTGACGCTCGGGGCGAGTTGGCATCATCACGAAGGACGGTTGCAGGCCAGCGGAGGTTCGATCCGGGAAGTCAGCCGCAGTTCGGCCTTCTTCGGTGGCGGAGCCGGAGCGGTGGGCGCGGGCGCACCGATGCTGCCGGGCTTGAGTGTGTCGGCCAATCTGGCTGATATCTATTTTGCTCCACTGGCGGCACGCCAAAATCATGCCGCTATGAAAGCGGCCGGTGCGGCGGTCAACAACATGGTTTCACTGTCGGTCGCCGAAGCCTATTTCGAACTGGTCCGGGCTCGGGCAAACGTGGGCGTTGCGGAAGAAGCGCTGAAGAACGCAGCGGAACTGACGAAAGTCACCGCGGGCTTTGCCTCTTCCGGCGAAGGACTTCGATCCGATGCCCAGCGGGCGCACGTAGAACAGCTCATCCGGCAGCGTGGCCTGGAGCAGGCCAACGAAGGCATGCAGGTCGCCGCGGCGCGTCTGGCGCAGTTGCTTCATTTGGAAGCGGGTGTGGATCTGGAACCATCCGATGCCAATCCGGCTCCGGTCGCCGTTATCGATGCCAGCAAACCCGTGCAGGAACTGGTGGCGAAGGCTCTTAAGAACCGCCCGGAGGTCCAACAATCAGGCTCGCTCGTTCGTCGTGCGGAACAGAATTTGAAGAACGTTCGCTACAGCCAGGTGGTTCCGAACGTTGCGCTGGGTGTAAGTGGTGGCGGCTTTGGCGGCGGAGTCGGTGGTGGGATCGCCCGGACCGATGTTCGCACGGACGTGAACGCGCTCGTCTTTTGGCGCTGGGAAAGTTTTGGCCTCGGTGAAAAAGCAAAGATTCAGGCGCAACGCTCCGTGGTCAACCAGGCTGTTCATTCCCGCACCGGCGTGATGGACTCAATCGTCGCGCAGGTTCGTCAGTCCTACGCCCAGGTCAACAGTCGTCAGCGCCAGATTGCGATTGCCGAGGAGGCAGTGAAATCGGCGCGGCAATCCTACGAATTAAACCGCAACCGGATCTTCGAGAAACAGGGACTTCCCATTGAAGTCCTCCAAGCCATCCAATCCCTGAACGCCGCCCGACAGCTCTACGTCGATACTGTTACTGACTACAATCAGGCACAGTTCCGCCTCCTCACCGCGGTCGGGGAGAATGCTCAGAATGACGAAACACCCAAATAACCAGGGAAACTCGAAATCTGAGTGACCGAAATTCGAACAGCCGTCGGTTCGCGGATTGAGTATCGTGACTGATCACTGAGTGTGAAGAACCTGTCTCTGGGTCTCTCTCTTATCCACAAGTTGTCATTCCCCATCCCAACGGGATTACACCCCACTCCGGCGTGCGAAGGCATTGGGAAAATAGCGAATTACCCAAACATCCAACTCCCATGGAGAGCTGCAGAATGAGATTCCGCTCGGACCCGTCTGGAAGTCACCACGGTATGAGGAAAAACGGATTGAGTGGCCCTAATACAAGGCATTAATCCGAGCGCGTTTGTTTGCATTGAAGATAAGGGTGACTCGGATTTCATGTATTGCCCCAAGCGGTCGGTGCTGAACGCCACGGACCCGCAAGCTCATCCCTCCAGACGGCAGACCACCCGGTTGGGCTCGCAACGAGGTTGGAAGAGGCGTTGAGTAACCAGGTTAGGCGGGGTTACTCTCCGGACACATGATTCGAATCGTCTGTCTACTGATCGCAATACTTGGATTCACCTCTCCTGGTTCGTCTGCTGAGTCAGCCGGATCAAAGTGGAAATATTCTCCCGCTCACCTGCGCCCGTTCTGGCAGGGAGATGTGATGAGAGGGGAATCGGTGCTTTTTATCCGCGACAAGACTGGTGGAAAGGCGCGGGCGTCGGTTCTGTTTCCGATCCGGGAGATGCTGGAGATTCGCAGTTCGGCGGGGGATGTGGCCTACGAGCAGGGGCGTGACTATACTTGGAAGTCGGGGTCGCGTGAGATCGTTCTGCCGGTTGGTTCGCGCATCAATTCGAGCAGGCCGGAACAGTTGCGTCGTCCGGCCGATTCACAACGACATCGATTGACTCATCGCGACGGCAACGGCGAGATCATGTTCGGAGCCAAACTCGAGTACCACGATTTGCAGACCGCAATCAGTTACCGCCGACCGGTTGGTGCGTGGCCGGGGCCCAAACCTCGCTTTGACGAGCAGGCGTTACCCCATGTGATCGGACGTCTCAAACAGAAGGATTCGCTGAAGATACTGGTGATGGGGGACAGTATTTCGACGGGTTGCAATGCGTCGGGCTGGGCGAATGGCGCACCCTTTCAACCGGCCTATCCTGAATTGGTGCGACAACATCTGGCGGCCCATTATGGCGTTCAGGTTGAACTCGAGAACCTGTCGATCAGTGGCAAAACCTCCCGGTCCGGCTTGACGATGTGCGACCAGGGAATCCATGGAAAGCCCGACCTCGTGATTATCGCCTTTGGCATGAACGATTCGGCGGGAGTTTCGGTGGCAGATTATCGGAAGAACACGGCCGCGATGATCGCGAAGATCCGCAAGGCTCAGCCGCAGGCTGAGTTTATTCTGGTGGCCACGATGCTGGGAAATCGGGATTGGCCGCGGTTGAAGCAGGAACGCTTTCCACAGTTTCGTGACGCCCTGTCAGAACTCTGCGAACGCGGCGTCGCACTGGCTGATCTCACCACCACCTGGGCCGAGTTCATGAAGCGGAAGAAGGACTGGGATCTGACTGGCAATGGCGTAAATCATCCCAATGATTTCGGGCATCGGGTCTATGCGCAAGTGATCACGTCTTTGCTCATCCCATCCAAGTGAGCCAATAAACTTGGATGGTGAAAGCGGACAAGAACCAAGCCCCGCGCATCGATCCGAAAACGACAGCTGGAAACATCTGAAACGCGTTATGAGACTGCAAATCAGCCGGCTCCAAAAAAACGAGCAAGGTTCACCTCCACAAAATCATCATCGACCAGGTGTGGGTAGGCGCGGGTGATCCGGTCAATTTCGTCGCTCTGACCGGGGCTCAAGGTTTCGGCTGGATCCAGGCAGAGGATGTTGTCGAACAAACCTTGCCGGCGCAGAACTTCCTCCAGTCCGGGGATGCATCCGTGAAAGGAATTGGCAGCGTCAAACAGCACGGCATTGCTGTCGGTGACCTCGTTTGCGAGGCGAAGCATGTCTGGGGGCACGGCAGCTCCGGTTCGGACGAGTTCGTGGCAGTCGTTCAGCATCTTGACCGCACCGCTGGTCCATACCGCCCAATGCCCCAGCAATCCACCCACGAACCGGCGCTCGACCGGTGAGCCATTCACGTCGAAGCGGTAGGGGGTCAGCAGATCCATGACGATGTTGTCGTCATTGCCGGTGTAGAGCGCGATGTCGGCGCGACCGGATTCAGCGAGGGCGCGAATCACGTCGATGGTCTGATAACGATCGAAGGCCGCAATCTTGATGGCGACGACATTCTCGATTTCAGCAAAACGTCGCCAGAATGAGTATGGGAGAACGCAGCCGCCGACTTTGGCGTGCAGGTAGAAACCAAAAACCGGAATGACCTCGGCGACAGCCCGGCAGTGGGCGATGAGTTCGTCATCGTTGGAGCCGGTCATGGCCCCGAGGTTCAGCAGTCCGGCATGGAACCCGAGCTGATGCAGCAGTTCAGCCTCGGTTACGGCCTGGGCGGTCGGGCCGCAAATTCCGCCGATGCGGACCATTGGCTTGGCGCTGTCTGCATCCCGCAAATTGAGTTCATCCTGCGCCAGTTCGAGCACCGGCTTGAAAAGTCCGTGTTGGGGATCACGGATGGCAAACTGTGTGGTGTGTACCCCAATCGCCAATCCTCCCGCGCCCGCCGCCTGGTAGTAGCGAATCAGCGCCCGTTGCCGCGTTTCGTCGAATTCCCGATTGTTGTCCAACGCCAAGGGACAGGCGGGAATGACCATGCCTTGATCGAGCGATGCCTTGATGGCTGAATCCATGGGGAGAAGATTCCGTGAAGCCTGATGAAGACGCAAGCAGGATGAACGAATCGGAGTGTGGTAGGTCTACACCTTGGGCACCTGGTCCACCGATGCGATTTCCAAATGAAATCGGTCAATTCCGGGCCGTCAATTGTCAACAAGTCGCCACTTGCCAATCTCATATCCCGCACCTAACTTCAGTAAATCTGTTCATGAAAAATCGCTTTATTTGCAGCATTCTCTTCCTCGCCCTTGCCGGAAATTTATTCGTCGGCACGCACGTCTACCGCTTGAACGCCGCGACGGAGGACAATCCGTTTGAAAATATGCAGACGTTCGTGCGCGTCATGGAGACGGTCCGGAACCACTACGTCGATGGCGACAAGGTGGCCTACCAGAAGCTCGTCTATTCCTCGCTCAAAGGAATGATTGCCGCGTTGGATCCGCACAGCGAATTCATGGAGCCCCGCAAATACACGGCGATGAAGAGTGATACCCAGGGGGCGTTTGGTGGCATCGGAGTGGTCATCGGTCTGCGAACCAACGATGTCGGGCAGTCCGTTCTGACCGTCGTCGAACCTATGCCAGAGACCCCGGCCACCGCTGCCGGTATCATCGCCAATGACCAGATCATCAAGATCGGTGGCGTTTCCACCATCGGTTACTCGATTCAGGACGCGGTGAACAAGTTGCGCGGTCAGCCCGGTTCCAAGGTGACCGTTACGGTTTCGCGCGAAGAGGGTGAAAAGAAGAAGGTGTTCGATGTGAAACTGACCCGCTCGATCATCAGTGTCGCTTCCGTTCGCGATTGGAAGGGCGACGACAAGTTTCCGCTGGATGAGAATGGAATTGGTTACGTGCGCCTGCGGCAGTTCGGAGAGAAGACCTCGCGCGAACTGGAGAAAGCATTGAAGAAAATGGAGCGCGCCGGAATGAAGGCGTTGGTGTTGGATCTGCGAGACAATCCCGGAGGATTGTTGGATCAGGCCGTGGAAGTCTCCGCCAAGTTTTTGCCCCGCGGGCAGCTCATCGTCTCCACCGAAGCCCGGAACTTTGAGGACCGGGAGGAATACAAGTCCGACGGTCGCTATCCACATCCGGCATACAAGATCGCGGTCTTGGTCAACGGTGGCAGCGCCAGTGCATCGGAGATCGTGGCCGGTTGCCTACAGGATGTGAAACGTGCGATCGTGATTGGCGAACGCACATTTGGCAAAGGTTCGGTTCAGAGTATTCTTCCGCTGGATGACGGTTCCGCCCTCCGCCTGACCACAGCGAAGTATTACACGCCCAGCCACAAGGTGATTCACGAGCGTGGAATTGCACCGGACATCAAGATTTCGATGAGCCTTGAGGTTC
>JBLFYM010000031.1:0-47380 GCA_047608975.1 Limisphaerales bacterium
GGCCCGCGCGGGCAAAATCTGCCAATGAACCGTCGGGTCCCTGGTATTGCTCAGGCAGCGTCAAAAACACGGTGAGCGCCGCCAGCGGGCCGATGAAAAGCCCGAGCCATTGAATTTTCTCACGAAGTGTGGACATCGGCCTTCTCCATACTATTACCAGTCGCTGCTGTCGAACGGATTGGTTGTCTCGCCCAGAACCGAAGCTCTTTCGGAAGCCACCGTTCGCGACCGCCTCGCCTATTTCTTGAGATTTAGAAAGAGGAAGGTTCCCAGTTTCGAAGCCGTCATCACGTCTGGGCGATTGTCACCATTCATGTCAGCAACCCAGACCTGGACACCGACGCCGGACTCTTGATCAATCAGATGCGGGACGTATCGAACCGTGCCGTTTTTGCGCGTGAGTTGGAACCAGTAAACCACTGCTGCCGCGTTCGGTTCCACGTCGCCTGTGGGACCGTGCGCCCAAAGGCGCTTGCCAACGACAATGTCCTTCAGGCCGTCGCCGTCGATGTCCGCAAGTTCGAGCGCATGAGGTTGCGAGAACGCGACCCCATACTTTGATTCCTCCTCGCGGGTGCCCATGAATTGATGTTTACGAAAATTGAGCTTGGCTTTTGAACCGGTATTCTCGAACCAGGCCAGTCCCCACATGTGGGCGTGCAACGCGGAGATCACGTCCTGGTCGCCATCCCCATCCACGTCGTAGGCGAACATCTGTGCACCGCCCCGATCTCCGAATACAAAGTCGTGCTTTCGCCAGTGTGAACCGGAAGCGGAAGGTTGCAGATACACGGCCTCGTTGATGATCAGATCCGGACGTCCATCGCCATTCAAATCGCCGAGCCCTTGTCCGTGGTAAAACTGCGGGAAGTCCTCTTTCCCGGTCACAGGCGCAAATTTCCAAGGTTTGTAGGGATCGGCGACGTCGGCCGTGATAAATCCCCATTGCTTCAGATCGTGCGCGAGAAGTTCAGGGCGTCCGTCTTTGTTGAAGTCAACCAGCGTCGGGGATTCGCCTTTCACACGATGAAACACAAAATGTGATTTCCAGAAGCCACTGCGGCCGCGCGGGTTTTCAAACCAGAGCGCCTGATGCTTGTGCACCCGTCCAATCTTGAGAATGTCGTTCCAGCCGTCGCCGTTGAAGTCATGGACAAAACTGAACATGCTGTCCGTCGGGCTGGCTTCCTTGGGGAATTCCGCGGGCTCAAAGAAGGCGTGTTGCTCTTCGAATCCCGGCCCGGCATACCAGAAAGGTCCGGCGACGATATCCGGTTTGCCATCCCGGTTGATATCCCCAGCGCATACGCCATCGCAGTAGTAACGGTCGTTCAGCACGATCTTTTTAAACGCAACTTCGGCGGTCGCGCGTTCGATCACGAGCAGCAACAGCAGGGGGAACAAAAGGCGGCTAGACATGGCGCGAGTATCGCCGCCCTGTTGGTTGGATCAAGTACGCGAAGCGCCTGCTCGTACAGCTTTCTTTCCTCACACTTCCCGTTAAGGTCCGGCGCTGATGACAGCGGGTGAAGATTACTTGCAGCAGTGCCTGCGTTTGCAGAAAACGGTGAGCGGGCAAATGACGCAAATTCGTCAGGCGGCGGATTGGTTTGCCGACACGATTGCCGGGGACGGATTGGTGCATCTGTTTGGCTCGGGGCACAGTCGGATTTTTGTGGAGGAGATGTGGCCGCGCTACGGTTCCTTTCCCGGGTTCAATCCGATCGTGGAACTGTCTCTCACTTTTCACAATCTCGTGTCCGGTGCCAACGGCCAACGGCAGGCGATGTTTCTCGAGAATGTCCCTGGGCTGGCCGGACGGATTCTCCGGAATTTCGATTCGCGGACCACGGACTGCGCGTTTGTCGCCTCGTCCAGTGGTTGCAATATCGTTCCCATCGAAATGGCGGAGGGATTCCAGCAACGTGGGATCAAGGTCGTCGGCCTGTTCAGTCGGGAACACTCGTCGGCGAGCAAGAGCAAGCGAGTTGACGGAAAGAAGCTCCAGGATTTCGCGAACCTCATGTTGGATACCGGCGCGCCAGTGGGTGATGCGATGGTGAAGATTGAGGGGCTTGAAACTCCCGTTGCTCCCGGTTCCACCGTCGGTGGGTGTATGGTGGTGAATGCGATCAAGGCCGAGGTGGCAGAGCGTCTCGTCGCTGCCGGTCACCCGGTCGAAGTGCTTACCGCTGGAGCGATTGTTGGAAACGAGCGGGCGACGGAGCTATTCGAAGCCGCGTATGATCGGCATGCGCGGAGCATGGCGGCAATGAACGCAAATCTGGGAGCAGACGTATGAGTGAGCGGTGGCGACTGCTGATCGAATGTGCGGATGAGGAGGGCCTGGTTCACAAGACCACCGGGGTTCTCTTTCGTGCCAAGTGCAACGTGATGGTGAATCACGAGTTTGCCGATGACCAGGCCGGCCGGTTTTTCATGCGGACCGAGTTTTTGGGGGAGATTGACCGCGATCAGATACTTGCGGATATGGCCGCTGTGCTGCCGCCAAATCCGCGCCTAAAGTTGGTACAGCCCGGGCGGGCCCGCATCGTGGTGCTGGGTTCGAAGGAGCACCATTGCGTGACGGATATCCTCACCCGCTGCGCCTTCAGTGAACTGGACGCCGAGGTAGTCGCGGTGATCAGCAATCACGATGTGTTGCGAGCATTTGTCGAACGGGCGGATCTGCCGTTTCATCTCGTCAGCCATGAGAATGTGTCGCGCGAGGAACAGGAACGGGGCGTCTCCGATCTGTTGGAGGAACTGGATGCCGACTACATCGTCCTGGCTAAGTATATGCGGATCTTGTCTCCCGAGTTCGTCGCGCGTTTCGCCAATCGGATCATCAACATCCATCATTCCTTCCTGCCGGCGTTCATCGGAGCACGCCCCTACCATCAGGCCTGGGAACGTGGCGTGAAGGTGATCGGCGCCACTGCGCATTTCGTAAACGAGGAACTGGATCAGGGACCGATCATCGAACAGCAGGTGATCACGGTGGATCATTCGCATGGCCCGGAAGACATGGCCCGCGCGGGGCGGGATGTCGAAAGATTGGCCCTGTCAAAGGCGATGCGTCTCGTGATTGAGGAACGCGTTTTCCTGAACGGGCATCGCACCGTTATTTTCGACTAGCTTCCGGACGCCATATTTCATTCGATCCCCAGGATGGAATCACGACCGCTTCGCACCACCGTCATTGGCAGCTATCCTTTTCCAGGTTGGTTGGAATTCGCCAGCGGTCGGTTGGATCAGTTCGGCTCAGCTGACCGTGAGGAGATGGTCGATGATGCAGTGACCGTTGCGCTGCAGGATCAGCTCGCCGCCGGCGTGGATGTGGTCACTGACGGTGAACAGACCCGGCTTGATTTCAATCTGTCCTTCTATGGGTTTCTCCGCGGCATCGAATTGGAATCTGACTCACCCCGACTCCATGGCCCTCCGGCGCATGATCAGCGTGGCAAACACGCGATCACCGGAGAACTGGTCGCGCCCGATGGACTTGGCGCGGTGGAAGATTTTGAGCGGTTTAAACGGTTGGCATCCCGGGCGTTGGATCAACGGTCAAATTCGCCGGTCCTGAAGGCCAGTGTCCCCGGCCCTTTCACCCTGAGCGGCCGGCTTCTGCCGAACTCCCAATATGCGGATCGATATGCGATCACCGAGGCATTGCTGCCAATCGTTCGCCAAGAGCTGGAAGATCTCGTCGCCGCCGGCTGCACGGAACTCACGGTCGATGAGCCTTCCATGAGCTGTTACGCCTATCGCGAAGATCCGGCGCGGTTCGTGGACATCTTCAACCGCACGGTCGAACCCATCGTGGGAAAATGCCGTTTATCCACCCATCTGTGTTTCGGAAACTTCAAAGGGCACGCCGTGGGATACCGGCGTTACGCCCCGATGTTCCCAGCGTTTCTCGATCTGAAGGCGGACGAGATCCACGTTGAGATGGCTAGCCGTGAATATTCTGAACTGGAAATCATCACAGAAATCGCCAAGCGCGCGGATGTGGCTGTCGGCATCGTCGATGTGAAGAGCTACTTCATTGAGCCTCCCGAATTTATTGCCGAGCGCGTGCGTGAATGCCTTCAACATGCCCCGGCTGATCGCCTTTCGTTCGCGCCGGATTGCGGACTGAGTCAGACGGCCCGCTGGGCCGCCCGGAAGAAACTTGCGAACATGGTTGCCGGAGTCGATCTGGTCAGAGAAAACCTTTAGGCTGGCTGCGATCACACTAGTCGGTGACTTCCTCAACGAGCGCATCGGCTTCGCGGGCGCGGCGGCCCCACGGGATTTCGCGGGCGAGGAGAAAGATCGAGATGATGATGAGCGTGAGAGCCACGTAACCCAGATTTGCCATACCGATTTCTCGCACGAGCAAATAACCCACAAAGGGTGCGGCAACGCCGCGCACGCCCGTGAAGAACGTGTGCGTGCTCATGTAATCCGCAACCCGTTCCGGGGGCGCAAATTTCGTGACCCACAGGCTCCATGCCACGTCACCACCGCCACTCGCGATACCAAAAAGCACGGCAGCGGTGATCAGCCAGAACATACTTTCGCTGGTGAAAAAGAGGCAGATTCCGACTCCGAAAAAAATGTTCAATACCGCCCGGAGCGCAAAAAAATTCACATGATCGAATAACCAGCCCCAAATTGAACTGGTCAGAAATCGGGCGATGTTCGGATACACGCCGACGATGAGGGCAATGGTTGCTTCCGGGAGTTCGAGTTTGTATTCAGGATTGGCCAGGTATTCGACACGCATCGGAAACATCATGAGATTTCCGAAGCCCATGAACATCCAGGCGATCAACGTCAGGCCGAACAAGCGGTCGGTTTTCGCAAATCGCAAGGCGCGAAGCGGATGTCTGCCGCCTGATGCCTTCAGCGCCCGGGAGGGAACCCGAAAGACGCAGTAACTGCTCATCGCAAACGCCACCGCGAAGGCGATCAGCAGGAGCCGAAAGTTCTCCATTTTTCCGTCCAGCGCGCGACCGGCGAAATAGCTGCACGCCGCCGCCGCCGCGATCCGGATCATCACGGTCTTGGAGAACCGACGCCCGCGTTCCCGGCCGGGATAGTTCTCCTGGTAGACCTGCGTCATGAGCGGAATGGAAGTCGTGGAGCAGGCCATGGCCAGAATGCAGCACGGGACATACATCCAGAGCACCGGCACGGCGGCCATCAGGATGAAGCTCAGGGAGCCAATGCCGAGCAGCACGGAGGCGGCGCGAGCGACCCGCCAACCGCCGGCTTCCACCTGCGTGACCACGATCGGGCTGACCAGCAGGCCAAAGCTTCCGGCCGCCGCCACGAGCGCCTTGGCTGGGGCATCGGCGTTGAACCAGCGCACGGCAATCAACAGCAGGAAGGTATGCGCCGCAGCCTCGATCGTTCCGGAAGCCACCGCGCGCAGCTTTTCGTAACGATAGGTAATGGCAAGGCGATCCGTCATGAGCGGCGGCATGCTAGTGGGGATAAATCAATTCGCAAAGAAATTGCCGCCCCGGAAACGGGGAGTCTCCGGAACGGCAGCATGGCGTTGGTTGAGAGTGCCTTTCGGCACGCCGGAATCGGTAGCAGTCGACGTGAGTCGGCTCAAACCAATCTCAGGTCATTGGCCAATTGTTTGATCTTATAGGAAAACAAAGTGGTATTCTCCCGCGTGAGCCGGATTTTGGTTGTTTCTGATTCGAGGGCGATCGGAGTGGCCACCCGTCCTGAGCGAGAAATGAGCAGGCTCACGCCCGCTGCTACCAGCTGGGAAGGTTTAGAGCGATAGCGAGCCGAGGGCGATCTCTGCCAAGGCGTCGTCCTTCTCCTTGCATTGGGGGATGAAGTCGAGGGCGCGCATGAACCGGTCTTTGTCTGCCTGGGAGGTCTTGGGATCGAGGATGTATTTGGCCAGGAAGGGGGCGGCCTTCGGGGTGCGAATGCGCCAGATCAGGTCGCGTACCGGCGGCTTGTTCCAGTCTTTCGAGCGGGCGAGCCATTTGTCGAAGAGAACGGCTTCATTTCCACGTGCGGCAATCCCGATGGCTTCGAGATGCCATCGGTCTTTGCCGTTGTATTCGCTCGCCAGCAGGCCCCAGTTCGATATCGCGTCCTTGGACGTGTTGTTGTTAGCCAGTGCGATCAGGCATTCGCGATGCACGATCGCGGATGTTTCGTTCAGGCCGAACCGGCGGATCAGAGACATCACATCAATCTTGTGCTGACGCGCGATGCGCACCGACAAACCACGAATGTTTGGATCGCTGTCTTTCGACGCGGTCTCGATCGCGTTGTTGGCGTTGCCCTTGATCATCGCCAGTAGCCAGAGTGCGCGGGCGCGGAAGCGCGGGTTCTTGTCTGTGCCCATTTTCTCGAGCGCCGATTTCGCCTTGTTCTGCTGTCGGTTCAATTCGTTCCAGGCGATGTAGCGCGCGGCGTTGTTGGGATTCTTCAGCGCGTCGATGCAGCCGGCGATGGTTTTGAAATCAAATTTGGGTGTCTGGTATTTGTTGTGTCCCTTCGGCGCGACGCGGAATAGGCGACCGCTTTCAATGTGGCGCGCATTGTGTCCACCAACACCGGGGTCATACCAATCTGCCGCAATGAGTGAGCCGTCCGGGGCAACCTTCACGTCCGACGGCCGAAACCATTGATCGCGCGCTCCCTGTAGGATGTTGACGGTCGTGGCTTTGTAGCCGGCACCCGCTGCTTTCACCGGATAGGCACGCACGACACTCGGGCCGGCATCACAGTGAATCATCTGTCCCTGGAATTCCTTGGGCAGAAGATCGCCTTCGTAAATGCAGATACCGGTGGGGGAGCCCGCGCCGGTTTGAAGCAGATTTGGCACGACACCGGGATCGTTCAAATGCCAGTGACGCTTCGGTGTCTCCGCATGCCAACCGGTGCGTTTGACCTTCCAGCCCGCACCGGTCAGCTCGTCCTTGTAGCCGTAGTTGCCAAATTCCATGACGTAGTTGATGCGAACGCCCTTGTTGCCGTCGTCATCGTTGTCCGACTGCCAGATCGATCCGAAGCTGTCGACGGTGACCATCCAGTTGTTGCGGAAGTTCCAGGCCAGCGTCTCGAATTCGCTGCCGTCAGGTTGGCAGCGGAAGATCATCCCTTCCTGATAGGGCTTACGTTTGCTCGCTACCTCATTGCCCGCGAGATCGATGATCGGATTGCCCTTCGCATCCTTGATCTGTTTGCCGGCATTTCCAAAGTTGAAGTAGAGGCGCCCGTCCGGACCGAATTGGAATTGATGAATTCCGTGATCGTGTTGAGTTCCGGAGATTCCTGAGAACAAAACCTCATGACGGTCTGCCTGGTCGTCCCCATCGCGGTCGTGGAAGACGAGCACCTTGTCGCCCACCGCCACAATGACTTTCGTGTTCTTGCCATCCGCCGTCGGCAAGACCGTAACGCCGTGTGCTGAATCCACCTCTGTACCTTGGAAGAAGACCGTAGATTTGTCAGCCTTGGCGTCGCCATCCGTATCTTCGAGGATGAGGATCCGATCGCCCGCGGGCCTTGCACCTTTGTGGCGGCGGTAATTCACGACCTCGCAGATCCAAATTCTACCCCGGTGATCGATATCGATGTTCGAGGGATTGAGCAACATGGGTTCCGAAGCAAAAAGCTGCGCCTGGAGTTTGGGATGAACGTCGAGGTTGGCTACGGCACTGTCCGGCTTTTGCGCGCCGAGCTGCTTCGTCGCACTGGCTGGTTTAACGCTGCCCCGGGGAGCCAAAGCAGCGAGATCCGGTTTCCGGTCGAAGATGTGGAATTGCACGCTGGTCGATCCGCCATTGCCTTGATCAGTTCCGCCGTTGTCCAGGGCGCCGCGCGCGGTGAACCACTCGTAGTTGTGATTCTTGGGGAGTTTGTACGAGATGACCGAGGTTGCGTGGGTGCCGATGCCAAACTCGACCGGTTTGCCCTGCACTTTCAGATCTCGACCACCGGCGTTCTTCCCGAGGCGCGGCTTGCCCCATCCACTGGCAGCACCGGCCCATTTCAGATCAGTGAGTCTGGTACGGATTCCGAACGAGCTGATCAAAACGGGTTCGGCCCAATCGGCCCAGTCACAGCCGTAGCCGTTACCGCCGTCGGTGACGACGAGATGCAACTCCTTCGCGTCGACGATGCTGACACGAATAGGCACGGAAAAGCCCGGCGTCCTGGTGGTGACAACCGGGCTGGAGAAAAGCGATGGATTTGCGGGCGTTACTTCACTTGTTTTTTTTTGACCGGGGCTTTCTTTGCCTTACGCACACGGGGCTTACGGGCCTTCTTCGGGTCGAGATTCGCCATGAGCATCTTTTCGGTCACCTGGGACTCAATTCCATTTTCAGGAACCTTTGCACCGGCGGCCCAGACGATGGCGTTAAGGACCGTCTTGCGGAGATCGTCATTACCCCAATTCATGTGGTTGTGTCCGCCGGTAAAACCGAATCCGCGACCGCCACCGGGACGATCGTAGGCCCATGCCACCGTCTGACGATTGCCAGCCGCGACGGATTTCCTCACCTGCGGATTACCGTTATGATGACCATCTGGCCGGGAAAGGGTTTCGGGGCCGGGCAGGTCGGCGAGAATCGGGGTGACGCCCTTCATGCCGTCGACGAAGCGCATGTGGTAATACCATTCGTCGTTGGCCTCAAACGGTTTGACACCCTGGGTGATGGGGTGTTTTGGCAATTTGTCAAACTTGGCGGTCCAGTGAGGATTGACGGACCAGTTGATTTCGAAGGCACCACCCTGCCAGCGAAGAAACTCAGCGCCGCCCTTTTCGATGGTCGGTTCAACTCCGTAGTGGAGGGTTACGAAGCCGACCCCCTTCTTCATCAGCTTGTCGAGGAACTGGAGATTGTCCCGTTGAAGCGCCGGATGTCGTCCACCGCCATCCGAATAGATAACCACGCAATCGACGCCCTCAAACTCAGACGCTGCCGGCCAATCCATACTTTCCTTGGTCGGGCTGAGATGAAATTTCGCGGAGACCAATTTCTTCGCGCCCTGCTGCAGGCAATTGTGAAGGAGTTGAATACCGGCGTTGTGCTCGTGCGACAGAATGCCGTGACTCGGCCGGCCGGCGATCATAAGGACTTTCTTGGGAGCGGCGGTGAGGTTCCAAGACATCGCCACTACGGCGACGAGGGAAATAATCTTTCTGACTGGAATCATGGCGGGTATTGAAAGCATTCCGTCCGGGGTGTCGAGGAATCTTTGTCTTTTACGAATTTTGCGAATTGGCGAATGCGCGACGATCTCGCAGGGTTCCCGGCATGAAACGATTTCTTCTGACGCTGGGAATGTTCGCGACGATTTCTCTGACTGCTGCCGATACCGGTTGGATCAGTCTTTCCGACAGTGGTTCGACCAAGGGATGGACGCCGCGCGGTGAGGTGACCTCCTTTGTTTCCAAGGATGGCGAACTGCATCTGGAGACCGAGAAAAATGTGTGGGTGACCAGTGATCTGAAACTGGCGGACTTCATCGCAGAACTCGAAGTCAAACTGCCCAAACGCGAAAAACCGAACTTCAATTCCGGTCTCGCGTTCCGCTGCATCGGGGAGACGGGTAAGCCGAAGGGATATCAGGCGGAAATCGACGGCAAGAAGCCGGGCACTTCTGGTGGCGTCTACGGAATCGGCCTCGGTGGTTGGCTCTATCCCAAAAAGGCCGATACCAAGGCGTTTATGGAAGAGACGAAGGGCATCTTTAAACATGACGAATGGAACACCATTCGGGTGAAGGCCGTGGGACCAAGGATTCAGACCTGGGTCAATGGCGAGCCGATTGCAGACGTGAAGGACTCCCAGTCGCTGAAAGGGTATTTCGGCATTCAGCATCACGGCGGCCGCGGCGTGGTCCGGTTTCGGAATATCCGGGTGAAGAATCTGGCGAAGTAATTCGCAAAGTAGCGGGACTCGTCAGAGTTCCGTCGGTGTAGGGGACAGCGTAATGATCGGGCCTGAACCGTGAGAGCGCGCTCTACCGCTCTACGTCTTGGCGATGAACAATTAAACAATTCGGTTCATGATCTATCTCATTGGCTCCAAGCTCAGCTTCCATCATTTGCCCTCACCGGTGCCCATTGACCCACTACGATCGTAACAGAGGCAAATAAAGGAACTCCAGGGAAGCCTGTGAGCGTAACTTCCGACTCTAACGTCATTGTCGTCAATTGACAGGGCGGTTGCCTGGAAATCCATCAAGGCCGGTTGTTGTTGGTGATTTGCGAAAGAGCTAAACATTTGCCCCCGCTTTGACAATTTTAGCCTTCCATGGAAGCACTAACGACCAAGCCCGCGCTCGTCGTCGACCACCTCGTCCTACGCACCGCCACGGAAGAAGCCGAGCTCGACCAACTCCGCCAAGCCCTCAACCAGGAACACTACCTCAAGGCCGGACGCCCCGCCGGACACGTCCTCTGGCAAGGAATCTACCGCCCCGACACCGCGGCCGACGGTCCCGAACTCGTCGCCGTCCTTTGCTGGGGCGGAGCCGCCCAGCGCCTCAAGGAACGCGACCGGCACATCGGGTGGGACTCCGTGACCTGCGCCAACCGCCTCAAACTGATCGTTGGGCGGCGGCGCTTCTGTGTCCTCGACCGCGCCCGCCAACCCAACCTCCCCAGCCAGTGCCTGGCACTCTCTCTCCGGACCAATGCCGCTGTGGTCAATGCGGAGGCGACACCCATCTGGTTGGCTACGACCAATCCGAAGTCCTTGACGTGAAGCCGGCCGAATATTTTGTTCGCGTGATCAAGCGCGAGAAGCGGGCCTGCCAGAGCTGTCCCGAAGCCGGCGTGTTGAGCGCGGCGGCCCCTGGACGGATCATGGAAAAAGGCAAACTGTCCGATGCCTTCATCATCGACGTGACGCTCAAGAAATACCGGGACCACAATCCTCTTTACCGGCAGAGCATCAATCTCCTTGAAGACGCGGGCGTGGGCATTCATCGCTCCACGCTGTGCGGCAATGTCATGAAGGTCGGCGAACTCTGCGCGCCGATTGCCGGGGCGATGAAAACGGAGCTCTTTGCCGGTGGATATATCCAGGCCGACGAAACACCCATCGGGGTGTTGAGCGCTGAGGTCACGGGCAAGAATCACAAAGGATACATGTTCGAATACAGCCGCCCCTACGAGCTGGTGATATTCGAATTTCGGATGGGCAGAGGCCGAGAGGGACCCCGGGAATTTCTAAAAGGCTTTGAAGGCCAGCTCCAATGCGACGGCTACGCGGGCTACAACGAATTCGACAACGAAAAGATCCAACGCATCGGATGCATGGCGCACATTCGGAGAAAATTCGTCGACGCGCATAAAGTGGCGAAAAACGATCCGCGGCCGGCGCAAATCATCGATGGAATGAAAGGTCTCTACAAAGTCGAGAAAGAGGCTCGGGAGGCAGGACTGGACGCTGCTCAGCGCAGGGCGCTTCGGCAAGAGAAGAGCGCGGAGTTAATGAAAACGCTCCAAGCTCAGATCTTGGAATTGCGTCAGGCCATTCTGCCTGCCAGCGCGCTGGGCAAAGCCTGCAGTTATGCGCTCAATCAATGGCAACGGGTATCCAGGTATTTGGAATACGGACAGGTCGAGATAGACAACAACATGTGCGAAAACGGGATCAGGCCACTGGCCGTGGGGCGGAAAAACTGGCTCCATATCGGCGGGGAAGAAGCGGGGCCAAAAATCGCGGGGATCCTATCGATCGTGGAAACCTGCCGGCGGCTGAAAATCAACGTCCGAGACTACATGATGGACGTGCTTCCGGGCTTGGCGGAGCGGGATCAAAGCGAACTGCCTCAAATGACGCCGGCAGCCTGGAAGGCCCGTCAGGCAACCGCCTGATCGAAGAAAACCCGACACGATATCCCATTTTCGGAAAGCCGGATACCATGGTGTTGGTTAAACGCTTACGGTCAAGCCCGGTGACTTCTACGTTGGCGACCGCTATTACGGCGAAGATTACGACCTGCTCCGATTGATGAGCCTCAAAAACTGCGGATATGTCGTGCGAATGCGTCAAAACACCTAGATTCCGACGTCAAAGATCGAAAGCAGCAACCTTGCCGAACACAACTGGCAGGATGCCTGCGTTACGGCTCCGCGCGCCGCCGCCGTTTTTGTGGTGGCGTGTGTCGTCAAGCTATTCCCTGTGCGCGCTGGCCCTGGCGTCACGGTTCCGCCCGAAACCGAAACGCGAACAGATCGGCGTCTTTCAGCTCAATGCGCAGTCGAACCGTCTTGCCGGCCAGTTGACTGACGTCGGATTTGGATTTCCATGAAACGAGGCGGTCCGCCTGATCGCCAAATTGCACATCGCAATCGGCGAGCGCGAAGCCGGGGATGGGTTTGCCGCCCGCGTCCTGAATCTCCACACGAAGGCCGCCGGCCGCCGAGGTCGCGAAGTTGATTTCCAGTCGAGCGCCGTCGAAGCGAATCGGCTTCGTGATCAACTCGCCGCCGGACATGGGGGCATTCACGGAGACGAAGCCGTCAAGGCGCATCGTGTAGCGACGCAGGGCGTTTCCGGTTCCCGTCCAGGAGCCTTCGGCGGCGAAGAGCGAGAGTTCGTTGGGCGCGCCCGGCAGGGCGGATTTTGTTTTGACGGCGTGCCAGGCGATGAACTGATGGCCGTAGAGCCAGGTCTCCGGGCGTTGGGGGCCGGGACGGAGGAAGGCTTCATTCCACCGCTCAAAGTGCACGCCGTTGCGACTGGCCATGAGCAGTCCTTCAGTCAGAGATGTTCCATAGCGCAGGTGCGCGGCGGAGCGTTGTTCGCGATGCTTCAGCTGGGGCAACGCTCGCATGGATTCAGACCATCCGCGCTCGATGTAGCGGGTTGGGAAGCCGATCAGAATGTGCGGCGCGCGGAAATAGGGGCCCACCTGATTCGTGTAGAGATGCTCCTCGGGGGAATCCTCGTAAGTGAGATCGGCTTCGTTCTCCCATTTTAGAAAATCTTTGGATGTCGCTGTTCGGATGGCTCGAACGCCTGCGGGCTTCCACACCTTGCCGGTTGTGATTCCCTTGCTGAAGGTTCGGAAATAGGCGCGATACACTCCGGCTCCCTCGTCCCAGAACGCCAGGTTCTGCGAATCGAACGCGCCAACCGTAATCACGGGTTCCTTGCGGATCAGCGACCAATGAACGCCGTCCGCCGATTTGAACGCAAAGAGCCCGCCTTCCGCCGCCGAACCGGCAAGGGCCTTGAATCGCTCGTCTTTCGGGCACTCTTCGCGCTGGTCGAGAAAGGGGGCAAAATTATGAATTCCGACGCCTGTCCAGAAGATGTTGTTCTCCTTCGATCCGTTGTATTCGTGGAGGCCGAGATTTGGTTTGGTGAAGTGGATGCCGTCCTTGCTCTCGGCATAGCAGTAAACCTGTCGGCCGAACTTGAGTTTCCCGTTTTCGACGCCCAGGGCGGAGCCTCGATAGTAAAGTCGGTAGATATCGCCGTCCTGGATGACGCTGTGATAAGCGCTGCCCGCGCCTTCCCAGGGAGCGTCGTGCTCGATGGCGATCTCGCGCGCTGTCGGATGCTGCAACTGTCTACGGGCGCCCTTGAGTTGCTCGATCAGGTGATTGTCGACGAACAACTCGCGCTGCGATCCGATGTCGATGGGAGCGGCGCTGTTGGCGGTCAGGGCGATGGCGAACGTGAGGCAGGCGATCAGTGAGCGGTTCATGGGAATGAGTTTGTAGGGATTTAGCTGGGTTTGATCAAGACTTGCCCCAAACCAAAATCACTCCATTCCCGGAAGACCCGGGAAGATTGTTCTGGCGAATGTCCGATGTCCATGATCTATGCAAATACCGATGAACCGAATTGGAATTTGCAATCGCCGTTTCAGTATTGTCGCCAGACTTGCGCTGGCTGGAATCGCTCTTGTCGCTATTGGCTCGGCAAAAGCGCAGAAATCCGGGCCCGTGTTGGAACTGCTGCTGAAAAAAACTCCGCAGCCCAACTACGGGGCGCCGCTGCCGAATAAAGGGACAGGCACGTTGGTCCTGACATCCGCATAACTCGGATACACTGTCGAGCAACGTTGGTTCAAACCTTGAGAACGATGACAAGAGAATGCCTCGATTGAAAATTTCAGGGCGGAGTGCGGTTTATCACTGCATTGCGCGGGTGGTGGGTGCTCAGTTTCTGGTGCACGATTCCGCGAAAGAGAAATTGCGGATTCTGTTGTGGCAGTATGCTGAGTTTTGCGGCGTCGAGATCGTGACTTACTGCGTGATGTCCAATCATTTTCACGTGCTGGTGAGGGTTCCGGAGACGGTCTCATGTTCAGATGCAGAGTTGGTGGGAAAGGCTCGTCGCTTCTACGGGAAGAAAAGTCCATTGGTGCAGACAATGGAGAAGCATTTCGAAAAGCACGGAGTCGTGCCCGAGGATTTGCGTGAGTCTTTGATGGCTAGGATGGGGGACGTGTCGATCTTCATGAAGGAGGTCAAACAGCGGTTCTCCAAATGGTACAACAAACAGACGAATCGATTCGGTACGATGTGGGCTGAACGTTTCAAGAGTGTTTTGGTTCAGGACAATGTTGACACGCTGAGCACAGTGGCAATGTATGTGGATCTGAACCCGGTGCGCGCCGGGTTGGTAGCGGATCCAAAAGAGTATCGGTTCTGTGGCTACGCCGAGGCTGTGGTTGGGAATGAGGCAGCCCGCCAGGGAATCATCGGATTTCACCAGAGCGACGATTGGAAGAAAGTCGCTGCCGAATACCGGAAGTCGTTGATCGTCGTTTCGGCGACGGCGAATCACACCGACAAGACACCAGTGGATCGCGAGACCATTCAGGCCGAATTGGATCGGGGTGCAGAATTGAGTCGGGGTCAGGTCCTGCGTCTGCGGGTGCGCTACATGACTGATGGAATGGTGTTGGGTTCAAAGAACTATGTGAACGAAATATTTGCGGAACACCGGGATCGGTTTGGCCCCAAGCGAAAGACTGGAGCGCGCAAATTGCGCGAGTTGGGGAGCGCTCTCGGCCAGATCACCACCGCCCGTGATCTGCGCACCAGTGTCGTGACTTAGCAGTTGCAATGTGTTCAGGTGACAGAATCCAGGTGCTCGAATGGAACTTGAGCAATCGGCTGGCTTCTGCCTTCGTTCCCTCTGTTAACTGTTGTCTTTATCCCGTCTCGTCGACGAAATGCATGCGTCGTGCCACAAATCTACTCGCTCTCCGGTCTTGATTCAGTCCGAGAAAACAACGTTGAAAAGGAAATGGCCCTGAATCAATCTTCAGTTGTGAGAACGTCCACCACATTTGCCCAATGCTCCGTCCTCGCTGCGCTTTCAATACTTTGTGCCGGCCTGCTAATTACTGGTTGCGATGGGGATAGCGACAAGACTGTTTCGTATATGGAAATTCATTCCCAAGGCGGTGCAGAGGTGGATGTCAAGAGTCTGATGCCGGCAGGAAAGATCACCATTGTGGATTTCTACGCGGATTGGTGCGGCCCGTGTCGAAAGATCAGCCCGCAATTGGAATCAATCGCGAAAGAGAATCCAGACGTGGTCTTACGCAAGGTGGACATCGTCCGTTGGGGGACTCCGGTTACCGCACAATACAAGATCCGATCGGTTCCGAATATTCGCGTTTACGGCATGGACAAGCAACAAATCGGTGAGTCCACTCATGACCTCGGGATCGTGCAGACGTACATTGCCCAGGCAAAGTAGTTCCGTGACTGCGGCAGTCGGCATCAGACAATTGGGGACATTGGCGTGTGTGCCGACGGCTCTCCAAGAGGTTTTCCGGAGACGAAAACCTTTCGGTTTTCGCTGCCTGCGGGCGTTGCCTGGATGGCGGGCACTTGTTCGCCAAAGAATTGGTTAGGCAAGCGGGCAATCTCAGCGTTCCATGGAATCACACTCATGAAGAAATTTATCCTCTGTAGTCTGATCTTGCTCGGCGTGCTGGCCACTAGCTCCGAGGCCGCCAACAAGGTCCTCCGCGCCGGTGCCGCGAAGGCGGACATCACGCCCGTCAAATGGCCAATCTCGTTGGTGGGTTCATTCTCGGACCGCAAGGCGACCAAAATGTATGACCCATTGCACGCGCGGGCGCTGGTGCTGGACGACGGAATCACGCGGATCGCGATGGTGGTGGTGGACAACTGCCTGGTGCCGCGCGAGGTCTTCGATGACGCGAAACAACGCGCGGAAATAGCGAGCGGTATTCCGACGGAT
Organism: Limisphaerales bacterium; assembly: GCA_047608975.1. Classification (GTDB taxonomy): domain Bacteria; phylum Verrucomicrobiota; class Verrucomicrobiia; order Limisphaerales; family JAYPXF01. The sequence goes on from JBLFYM010000031.1 coordinate 16,227, forward strand.
CGGATTCTTGTCAGCGCCACCCATACCCACAGCGCCCCGGCGGCGAAGTCATCGACCGGGATCGGTTATTCGGTCGACCCTGATTACATCGACCATTTCAAGAACGGCATTGCCGAAGCGATTCGCTTGGCGGTGACCCGACTGCAGCCCGCGGAGATTGGCTGGGGCGTGGCTCAGGCACCCAAGCATGTTCACAATCGTCGATGGTACGTGACCCGCGACGCGATCAAGACGAACCCCTTCGGGAATACGAATGATATCGTGCGGATGAATCCACCGAGAAATCCGAGGTGGTTGATTCAGCCCGCCGCACCGACCGATCCGGATGTGTCGTTCATTTCGGTCCGTTCACGAAAAGGCAAACCGATCGCGCTCTTTGCCAATTACTCTCTGCACTACGTTGGTGGGGTTCCGTCCGGCGGGGTTTCCGCGGACTACTTCGGCCGTTTTGCCCGACTGATTCATAAACGAATGGGAGGTGACGATGAATTTGTGGCGATCATGTCCAACGGGACCAGTGGAGATATCAACAACATCAACTTCACCAACCCCGGGCCACGCCGTAAACCGTTTGAACAACAGGACATTGTAGCCAACTACGTTGCGACCGCGGTAATGAAGGCGCACGAATCCGTGAAGTTCAAAACATGGGTTCCGGTGAAAATGATACAGCGCGAACTCGCCGTGAAGACTCGCGTTCCCACCCCTGAACGTCTCGCCCAGGCCAAGGCATTTCTTGCGGAACCGGATGACAAAAAGCTACCGCCCCGTGCCAGGGCCTACGCGCATTGGTCAATGGAGATCACCGCGCAGCCCGTCGAAAAACTGATCCTGCAAGCAATCCGTATCGGCGACTTGGGCATCACGACAATTCCGAATGAGGTGTTCGTGGAGATCGGACTGAGCCTGAAGGGCCGGAGCCCGTTCAAGACGAGCTTCACGGTCGAACTGGCCAATGGCCACTACGGCTATCTTCCCACCCCGGAGCAACACAAACTCGGCGGCTACGAAACCTGGATGGGCACCTGTCGACTGGAAGAAACCGCGTCGGTAAAAATCAGCAAGACGCTGCTTGAGATGGCGCAGAAGCTGGCGGATTGATGTTTTCCGCCGACTCAACGGTTGAAGGACTTCGTAAAGTCTTCGGTGGATACCTCAACGACTTCCTTCTCAAACGTGGAGTTCTTGATGAGCTCCTGGAGCTTCGCCTCGTAGGCGACGCTGTCGAGGGGGTGATCGACGGTTTGGCCGATGAGGCTGGAGTAGAGCATCATATTGGCGAGTTCGATCGAACCGAGACCTTCTTCGCCCTGACAACTCATCGGGCTGTTGTCGAGAATTCCATCAACAAAGCTCTGCATGAATTGTGCGTGAGGGGCGTCCGCATTGGTCAACGGAATATCAATGGTCCACATATCCGGCTTGGCAAAGCCGATCTTTGAGGTCTCGTTCCATTTGTCGGCCAGAACCTCATTTCGGTAGAAGGTCAGTTTGTCATCTTCCAGAACTACCTTGCCGCGCGTGCCGGCGATTTCGAAACGGTTGGTACCAGGCAGTTCGCCGGTCGAACTGATGAACACTCCCGTCGCGCCATTGGGCCATTCCAAGTAGACGCTGACGTTGTCCTCAGTCTCGATGTTGTGAAAACGGCCGAGCTGACAATGTCCGGTGACCTTGGATGGCATACCGAGCAGCCACTGGAGCACGTCGAGTTGATGGAGGCATTGGTTGATGAGCACGCCCCCCCCCTCGCCCTTCCAGGTCGCGCGCCAGGCACTGCTGGTGTAGTAGGCGTTGCTGCGGAACCAGTCGGTAACCAACCAGTTCATGCGCACGATGTCACCGAGTTCGCCGCCTTCCAAAAGTTGGCGGATCTTGGCGTAGCGGGGTTCCGCACGGAGCTGAAACATTGCGCCGAATTTCACTTCGGGTTTGGCCTGTGCCGCAGCAATCAGCTTTTCCGCATCTGCCTTGTGCGCCGAAATCGGTTTTTCGACCATCACATGAACACCCGCCTCGATGGCGGCGATGCCCAGCGAGGTGTGCTGGTAATGTGGCGTCGCGACGATCACTGCATCGATTTCACCGGACGCGATGAGTTCATGGCCGTCCCCAAAGACTTTCAGGCCCTTGGCTTTGTAGTCCTCGAGTTTGTGCGGAGAGGTGCTGCAGACCGCGACGAGTTCGACGCGTGAAACTTTGCCTTCGAGAAGATAACCGGCGTGAAACCTGCCGATGTTTCCCATTCCAATGATTCCGATGCGAACTTTGTCCATGTGGCGAGCGAGTATTCGAGGGAACCCCGACGCGGCAAGTCAAAACTGGAGAGGGTGCAATCGGAATTGCTGAACGTTGGGTTTCCCTGATAGTTGTTGCCAATGAAGTCCCGTCTATTTCTCCGAGTTGCCGCCGGGTGGCTGGTCTCTGGCATCCTTGCCGTCGCCGCCGCGCCGAACATCCTGATCATTACTTGCGACAATCTCGGGTACGGGGATTTGCGAAGCTACAGTCCGAAGTCGTTCATCAAAACGCCGCGTCTGGATCGACTTGCGAGTGAGGGGGCAAGGATGACGAGTTACTACACCGCGTCTTCGACCTGCACGGTTTCGCGCGCCTGTCTGTTAACCGGACGGATTCCCCAGCGACACGGGCTGGTGAATCAACTGCCCGGCCTCGCCGGGAATTATGGGGTGGGATTGAACCCGCAGGAGTTGCTCATCCCGCAACTGCTGAAGACCGCGCCCATCCCTTACGCCACCGGCTGCTTTGGAAAATGGAACATCGGCTTCGCCAAAGGTTCACGTCCCACTGAGCGCGGCTTCGATGAATTCATCGGACATGCTTCCGGAAACATCGATCACTACAGCCACATCTACGGCGGCAAACACGATCTGTTTGAAGGAACCGAAGAACTGCATCGCGACGGTGAATACGCCACCGAACTTTTCGCGGACGCGGCGATCGATTTCATCAGTCGCAAGTCGAAGAGCGGCAAACCCTGGTTTTGCTATCTGCCGTTCAACGCACCACATTTCCCGAGTCCGAAGAACAAGAAACTGGGGCAGAAAAACGAATGGCAGGCGCCGGACTGGGCATTCCGGGAATACGGACTGTCACCGAAAGAGGCCGATCCGCTGAAACGGTACGGTGCGGTGGTAACCGCCTTGGACCGAGGAATCGGACGGGTTTTGGATGCACTCGAGAGGAGTGGCCAGGCAGACAATACATTTCTGTTCTTCATGTCGGACAACGGTGGCTTTCGGCTTGGACGTAAGGGCTTGGATATCGGTAGCAATGAACCGCTGCGACAGGGTGGAGTCACCTGTTGGGAAGGTGGGATTCGCGTCGTGGCAATGGCGCGTTGGCCGGGACGGATCAAACCGGGAACCGTGATCGCTGAACCGTTTTGGTCGCCGGATCTGATGGTCGCCTGCGCCAAGCTGTCGGGTGCAAAACTTCCCCCTCAGATTGTCTTCGACGGAAAAGACCCGTTGCCGATATTGACTGCTGGAGCTTCGTCCAAACATGAATCGTTCTATTTCACGTTCCGCAAGCATGCGGCCTTGCGCGAAGGGGATTGGAAGATTGTGCGCGAACGACCTGACCGCCCCTGGCAACTGTTCAATCTCACATCGGACCTGTCGGAGGCACATGATCTGGCAAAGCAACAACCTGAACGAGTCACCGGGCTTGTGTCCGTAATAGACCGTTGGGAAAAATCGTTCTGACCCAGTCCAGCTGATCAGATCTCAATTCGTTTCCGGGCAAAATCTGCCAGGAGACGATCGGCAGCTGCCGGTTTCATTTCGCCATCATGGGCAACGTATCGGGCGGCGAAGCGAAAGGGCTCACTTTCGGAAAACTCGTGGTCATGTCCCAGAACGGGTGACACTTCCATCAGTCCCCAATGCTGCATGTAGTATTCGTTGCGGATGTTTGCCGGATGCCCCATCAGCGTAATGCCGGCGGTTGCCGCGCCGATCTTGCCAGTGCAATCGATCCAGCCCGGTGCCTTGCGTTCACCGGCCGCGTCCCAGTAGTTGCCCTCGGGATTTTGGCGTCCTTCTGAATCGAGCATGGTTCCGCCGTCCTCGACGTCGATCAGATCGTGCACGCGCACCCCGCAAAAGGAATGTCGGTCAGCCTCAAGAACTGCCGTGCCTTGCACCGGTGTCAGCTGTGAGAAATGATCAATGATCGTGTGGGGCCCGCTCTGGCTGATTTCATACCGCCGATGTTCCCGCAGGATGGTTTCGCCGGACGCGGAGTTCTGCTCGCGCGTCCGCCATTCCAACGCGAGGTCGATAGTCGTCTGTTGGCCAACCTGCCATTCAGCCTTGGTGATCAGCTGAATTCCTGAGGGGCCGAGGTGATAGAGATTCCGCTCCTTGGTATGCCATTTGTCGGCCCGTTCGGATTCCCCAAAATTGAGCTTCCTATAAAAATCAATTACGCGACCGTCGTGCGCCCGGACGCGGCCGTGCCCGCTCATCACGGACTGCTGGTGGATGAAGCAATACTGGTGTGAGTCCGTGACGGGATAGCCCGCCGGTGTGAGCACGGGATAGAACTCGGGCTTCAGTCGAAAGTGAGTGGGGTAATCAACGGAGAAAATCAGCGAGGTGACATAGCGATCACGGTTCGTGATCTTGAGCCGGCGCGTTTGTCCACGAAACGGCGTCTGATCTTCAACCTGAAACTCCGCAGCCTCGTCGGTTTGAGCCTGCCCTTTGGTCATTGCCGCAGCAGCTGCGGTTGCGGCGGCTGAGGTGAGAAGGGTTCGACGAGAGAGCTTGGGCATGACCGGATTAACCCCCTGGACCGGTCTGAGCGCAATCGCGTTCTCGAATCAGATCCGCCGTGCCCCGTCAGCGCATGACTATGGGGAAGTCCCTCTGGAACCGTTTGTGAGCCGCCATAATGTCAGTGATGTAAGCCTTGGTTCCGGGATAGTCCATGATTTCGAGGAACGCGGTGCTATTGGTTTCGGCGGCTCCTTTCAGCCAGGTGCGAACCTTTGTTCGACCGGCGTTGTAGTCAGCCAACGCAAACGGGATCGCGTCGTCACAGTGGCGATAGCGTTTGAGCATTTTCGCGAGGTACCACGCACCGGCCATTGTATTCGTGCCCGGGTTGGCAATGTGTTCGAACGCGAAATTGGGAATCTTCTCCGCCGTGGCCCATTCTCCGGCGGCAAGTTCGCGAAGTTGCATGAGACCGATCTCTCCCACCTTGCCTCGGGCTTTGACGTTGAAGCGGCTTTCTTTCCAGACCACGGCCTTCAGCAGAGCCGGGGGGACTTCGTAGCGCCGGGCGGCATGGCGAATCTCAATGTCAAATTCGTTGCCGCGGCGCGAGCGTAGCCAGAATGCCACCCCAATTGCATCGCACACGAGAACGACGGCGATCAATACGTACCAACGGCGGTTCACCCGGCGAATTTAGGTGGGCGCCTGACTAGCGTCGAGCGGAACGTTGGTCAGGTCAGTTTCTGGCTGCGAGATTGCCTTGGCTGGCCTATCCTGCCCGGCATGTCCGACGAAGCTGAAACTGACAATGCCCCTGATTATGCAGAAGGTGAGTCAAAACCGGTGGACCCGTGGGACATCAGGAAAGACGGCAAGGATCCCTGGCGGCGCAATCCCTTGGCCGGGCCCATCTCCGTGCTGTTCCTGTTGGCACTGCTTTACCTCGCCACGGCGGGATGGGTCTACGGCAAGTATCGCGACGATGAAAACGCCACGTGGTTGAAGACCTACTTCGCCCCAGCGGAAATGGCACGCAGTTTCTCCGGGACTTACTACTCGTGGACCGAGTGGCAGATCCGCGATTTCGAGAAGGTCGACGAGTTGTTGGAAGAGTAGTTGCGAGACCGCGATTTCAGCCTTTGAGCACCTCCCGCTGAAATCACCCCCCGACGATTCGAGCACAGGTTATTCACAAACAGATATTTTGCTTCCCATGGGCGCACCTGCTGAAAGAATCCGCCTCGCCCAGTTCGGATGAAAACGCTGACTTCCCAAATTTTAGGCATGTTTGACCATCGCGCGAGTAAGCGGAACGTCCGCATGTTGCGATTGTATGTCTTCATCTTCGTTGCCATGTGCGGATTCTTCACCGCCGGCTTTCATTGGCTGATGGCGGAAGAGGGGCAGTTCCATAGCACGTTCACCGGGCTTTATTGGACACTCTCAACCATGTCGACACTTGGCTACGGCGACGTGGCGTTCAAGTCGGACCTCGGTCGGGCCTTTTCGATACTGGTTCTGATGGCCGGGATGGTGTTCCTGCTGGTAATGCTGCCGTTCACTTTCATTGAGTTCTTCTATGCACCCTGGATGCAGGCACAGGAGGAAAATCGCGCGCCGCGGAAATTGAAAGATGACGTGAAGGGGCACGTGATTATTTCAGATTACACGCCTGTGACGGCGGCCCTCATCGCCCGCATGAGACAATACGATCATCCCTATGTACTTATCGTGCGGGAAGTGGTCGAGGCGCTTCGCTTTCATGACCAGGGCATCAACGTGATTGTCGGCGAGGCCGATTTTCCGGATGTCTATGAACGGGCACGGATCGACACGGCAGCGATGGTCACGGCGACCGGCACCGACACGATGAACACCAACATCGCGTTCACCGTGCGGCAACTGGCGACGACCATTCCCATCGTCACCACCGCGAGTCATGTGAATTCACTGGACGTGCTGAAGTTCGCGGGATCCTCGCACGTGATTCGTTTGAGCGATTTGATGGGGCAGTGGCTGGCCCGTCGCACAATCGGTGGGGATGCCGAGGCACACGTCATCGGAACGTTCGACGAACTCCAGATCGCGGAGGCAACCGCAGCGGGCACCCCGCTGGTAGGGAAACGGATCGGCGATGCAAATCTTCGGGAAATGGTCGGCGTCTCGGTCGTCGGCGTATGGGACCGAGGCCAGTTCACTCCGGCCACTTCACGGACTGAGATCAACTCCACCACCGTGCTGGTGCTCGCGGGTTCCCAAGAGCAGCTCAGTGCGTATGATGCGATGTTCTGCATCTATCATCGTACCACGGCACCCGTTATCATCATCGGCGGCGGACGTGTGGGGCGCGCGACCGGTCGGGCCCTCGAACAGCGCGAAGTGGATTACAAGATCGTGGAGGACCTGGCCGAGCGTATCCGCGAAGATCGCAAGGAGAAGTATGTGCTCGGCAACGCCTCGGATATCGATGTGCTTGAACGGGCGGGGATCCGCGAGGCCCCGGCGGTGATCATCACGTCGCACGAGGATGATGTGAACGTCTACCTCACCATCTACTGTCGCAAGCTGCGGCCGGATATTGAGATCATCTCCCGCTGCACGCAGGAGCGAAATGTGACCACCATGCATCGGGCAGGAGCGGACTTCGTGATGTCCTACGCCTCGATGGGGGCGAACATCATGTTCAATCTGCTGCGCAGCGGAGACCTGCTCATGCTGGCCGAAGGTCTGGATCTGTTTCGGGTGCAGACGCCCACGCCGTTGGTGGGCCGGCCGATCAAGGCGTCGAACATCCGTGAGAAAACCGGCTGCACAATTGTGGCACTGAGTAGCGGTGGTGAAATGATTCCCAACCCGGAACCCGATCACATTTTGGAAGAGGGTTCGACTATGGTCCTTATCGGCACTGCCGAAGCGGAAGACGAATACCTCAAGCTCTTCGTCAGCAAGTCAAACGGTTCGGTGCAAACCGTGTAAACCTTCTCAACTGCTTGATACAGAGCGGTCCAAAAACTCGTCATTCATTCAGAACCGCGCGGCAGACGCGCATGACATTTCCGCCGATGATCTTGCGGATTTCCTCATCCGAATAGCCCATCTGCACCATGCCGATCGTGAAGAGCGGCCAATTGGTCCACGACATGGTGAGGGAGGCGTGAGGTTTGGGGATCAACGAACCGGCGGGCCAGAGTGAACGCCATTGCCGCCGGGAGCGCGCGCGTGAACCTGCCTTCTTTGATTCGGCTGAAGAGTTGCGCGAGGTGTAGGCGACATCCGTTCCGATGGCAACATGGTCGGCGCCGAACTTGGTCTTGATGTGATCGATGTGCTTCATCATCACGCTGATATCCCCGGTACCGCCGAGAAATGACGGAATGCAGCACACCCCCAGATAGCCGCCGGTGTCGGCGATGGCCTTGATCACATCGTCCGGCTTGGAGCGGATGTGTCGGTGCAGCTCAGCGCAGGTTGAGTGGCTCGCCACCATGGGACGCTCGGAACGTTGTGCCGTCTCCAGGCTGGTCTGCCATCCGGAGTGCGCAATGTCGGCGATGACCCCCACCCGGTTGAGTTCCTTCACGACCGAATATCCAAAATCGCTAAGGCCGCCGTTCGCGGGTTCGGCGCAACCGTCGCCGATCATATTTCGGCGGTTATAGGTCAGGTGCATCATGCGGATACCCAGCTGATAGAAGATGCGCACGTAGCGAAGCTCGTCCGGCACGGAAACCCAGTCCTGGGTCAGGGGAACGCCGTTGCCCGTCAGATACAAAGCCCGCTTGCCGGCCTGGTGCGCCTTTTCGATATCGTCGGGCAGCGCGGCTTTCACAATGAAGTCTTTCATCATGTCCGTGAGGTAGGTGAATCGTGACAATCGCTTGACGAGCCGCAGCGGTGCCTGACCTTCCTCGCCGGCGTTTTGGAAGATGCAGGTAACGCCCGCCGCCTGCCAGGCCTGTTCGAATTCACGCCGTTCCACCTCGTCGGTCACGCAGCGGGTCATCCCCATGTCCTCGCGCAGATCCTGGACCTCCACGTCCGAGGCGTTGGCCTCGATCAGGCGTTTCATCCGTTCCCCGTCGATGGCGCAACGTGGAGAGAAACCGTAGGAATCGAAGACCAGTGATTCCCGGTGAAGTTCCAGTCCGCGATCGAGCTGCTTCTTCGTGGGCTTGAGGATGCTCAATCCCAGCGTCCGCGCCTTACGAATTTTCTCGTTGGGATGATTCGAAAACTCGTCGGCGAACTGCTGCGAGAAGATATCGAACCGGCTGGCCGCAAATGCGCCGGCAGCGAGGGAAGTTCGAGTCAGGAACGATCGGCGGGAGGCGGGGATGATTTTCATGAATGGCGAAGGCTAGCGCGAACTCATCCCGTGAGGAATAAGGAATACGGCAACTGGCCCGATTTCAAGTGGGTGATTTATGGACTGGAGGGATGAGCTTGCGAGTCCGTGGCGCTGGGCGAGACAAAGGTGCTGACGTGGTGCCTTGAGGTGCGATTGCCAGGGCGTCTTCGAAAACTCGAGTCGGCGAATTCTCCCACAGATTCAGTGCAAACACATGCCTTCGGACTCGCCAGCTCATCCCTCCATATGGCAAACCGCCCCCACCTGAGATCTCCGGCATTTGCTGGATGGTCATCCGGCGTCAATTACGCAACTCCCGGATAGTGAGTCCACTAACTCTCATCAGCATTCTCGCGTTTCTCCCATCCTTGGCTTCCGCTGCGCCTTGGCATCACATCGATCTTCTGACCAGCGCTCCGGCAGCGGGAGCATACACCCGGGTATTCGGTCCGACCGGAAACAACGGGCAGTTCGGTGTCCGGGATGCAGTGGGGCCGACCGGCAAAGGTCCGCCGGCTTTCAGACCATGGTGGAAGGTGAATGGGTTCAGGCGATCGGTGATCGTGAAAACTACGCGCTGCCAGGCGACGGCTCCGGCAAGACTGTCATCGCCGATCCGGATCACTACGAAGCGCGGGCCGAGGCGGCGGCGTCAAAGGACGGCAAGTCCCTCTGGGTTGCGTATGAGCGGGGCACTGTTCGCTGGGGTAAGGATCTTGGATCCGAGTGGCGGAAACTCGGTGGCGGGCTGAACTACGATCGGCGGATCAAGTTCATCAAGGTGGATCTGGAATCCGGACCAGCACCGCGCCGATCGAGCGGCTGACGCTCGTTCGTAACGAAAAGAACTACAAAATCTTTACACCAAACAGCAAGACCGTCAGACGAAGCTGGACTGATCCCAATCCGTTGCCGGGAGAAAATCGCTACTACCTGCGCATCGAACAGGTAGACGGGAACATGGGCTGGACCTCGCCAGTGTGGGTGAATGTGCAGAAGTAGGTGGATTCCCCATTCCCCCGAGGCCGCCTTCCTCGCCTTCCTCGCCTCAGTGGCCCTTCCCGCTGCCGGCAACCCAGCCCGGTGGCTCGCCCGCACATAACCTTTCATCGCGTAGCAGAAAACGTTTTGGAGGCCGGTCGCTCGTTGGCAGATTTTGGCGACTCAATTGCCTATAAAGACAGGTCGGCGCTTTTCGACGAATGCGGCGAGACCTTCCTGTCCATCTTCGGATTCGAGGCAGCGGTAGAATGCTGCCAAGTCATCCACGAAGGAATCGTCCTGAGCCGCACTGCTGACCGCGGCGACGCGTTGCTTCGTTTCGCGGAGGGCGATGGGCGGCATTTGGAGGAGATTGTCGCGAAGTTGATTGGCTTCGGATTCAAGGCGCATCAGCGGGACCGCTTTGTTGATGAAGCCCCACGCGAGCGCTTTGTCGGCGGTGAATTGATTGCCTGTCAACGACAGCTCCATCGTCTTGGCTTTGCCGAGGAGCTGGATGGCATGGAGATTGGTGTAGGCGGGAGGCCAGCCGAGTTTAATTTCGGGGAGGCCGAATTTCGTTCCGTTGGCGGCGTAACGAAAGTCGCAGGCGGCGGCGAGCATGAAGCCGCCGCCGAGGCAGTGGCCGTGGATGTTCGCGATGAAGATTTGTGGGAGGCTCGCGATCCGGCGGCAGTAGGTGGTGCGTTCGACGTTGAGTTTCAAGATCTCCTGTTTGTCGAGTTTCGAGGCTTCCTTCACGTCGTCGCCGGCGCAGAAGGTTTTGCCTTCACCGCACAGGATCACGACGCGGATGCGGTCCTGCGCGATCTCCAGCCATTCGGTGAGGGCAACGAGTTCGGCGGTGGTCTGGGCGTCAATCGCGTTGAGTTTGCTTGGGCGATTGAGAGCGACTTCGAGCGCCGCGCCCTGCTCCACGACCTTCAGGGATTGGAATGTGGGAAGCTGGTTGGGATCCAAGGTGGTGGTAATTCTTGGTTCCTTGTCGGCGAGGCGACTGCGGAGTTCCCCCATCTTGATGACCGCACGGCGGTGCGTGCCTTTGCCGATCTGTTCCGTTTCGTCGAAGGCAGTGATTTCGAAATCAATCAGAGCACGATCGATGGCGGTCACTTTGGCAACGGCCCGAACCCGTTTACCGATGGGCGTGGCAGCGAGGTGATCGACGGTGACGTTGGCGCCGACAGATTCTTCGTGGTCTTCCAGATACGGAGCCAAGGCCTTGCGGGCGGCATGCTCCATCAGATTGATCATCGATGGAGTTGAGAAGACAGGTGTCGTGCCGCCGAGACGGATGATCTCGTTGGAACTTACCAGGAGTTCCAATTGGGCTTCGTGTCCGACTGAAAGCCCTTCTCTCATCTCGCAGCAGCAAACGTAAGTTCGCTCATTTCAGGCGTCGGCAATGTGTCTTGGACTTGGGTCAGAGCCAGCTCACGCTGGCGGCTACGAAAATGAGTGACGCTTCGCGTCTTCATCCGAAGGTGCGTTTTAGGCGGGCGCGGTGGTAGGCGCGACGTTGATCGCCGGACATCTGTTCGAAATCGGGTTTGCCGTTTTCTTTCTTGGGCCAGTCGGTGATCGGGGCACTCGCGCCTGGGATCCTGCTTTCAGTGGCCGGCTTTTTGGCCAAGGGGTTGTTGCTAATTTCCACCTTCGCCTTTTGGACGGCGCTACCGTCGTAGCTCATGGCTTGTTCGGTGATGACGAGATCGTCCGCCAGCGGGCGGTTGGGCTTGATCTTCACCTTGTCCAAAATGCCGTGATAAGCGCGGACGGCTTCTTCAGGCGTGATTTGGTCTTCCGCGATCAGGCGGAGCATCTCAATGAAGGCCAACTGGTGCTCGGCGTTGTTGATCTTGCGGCCGTAGAGGGCGACCCGGGCGCCGTATTTCTTGGCGTCGTGTAACAGCTTGAAGGCGTCGTAGGTGGTGCCGGCGCTGCCGCCGAGGATGCCGACGACCATCTGTGGATCGTACTGACAGAGTTCCTCCATCAGCTTGGGGCCGTGGTAGACGATCTTCAGAAATTGGGGGCGCCCGGCTTCAGTGACACCAGCGAGATTGCGCAGAATCTGGTCATTGATGAACTCGCCGAGCTTCTCCGGAGGTATGCCGCTGTTGACGTTGGGATCAAAGACTTCGAGGAAGTATTTGAAGCGCTTCCGTTCAGCTTCTTCACGGAAGTCCTTGAACGCGGCCAACGTCTTGTAGTCCTGCTCGAGGTCGTTCAGCCAGGTGACGGAATAAAGACCGAGGTTTGCACCTGAAAAATCTTCGTCATCGCCATTCTCCGGTCGCTCACATTCGATTTTGCCACATTGGATATGGTCGATACTGGCGGATCGGAAGGGACGGGCAGGTTCCTTCAGGTAGGAACCGTGGCGGGCAGCCCAGACGTCGGTGGCGTCGTTGGCGCGGGCGGCGGGAGTCATCGCCGAGTTCTTGAACAGGCCTTCAGTGATCGTGAGCTGTTCGTTCACGGCGGCAGACATCAGCATGATGTCAACCAAGCCCTGGTGGGTTACCTCACGAATGATGTCGAGGAACTCAGGCAGATTGCGGTGTCCGAATTCGTCACGTGCCCAGACTTCCGGGGAGAATTGAGCGGCGTGACGTCCTGCGCGGGAGATGAACTTGTCCTTACCCGGCGCGCGAACACCGAAAGCCATGTCCGCGTCTTTGGCGTCAGCGATGATGAACGCCTTGGAATCGCGATTGGCTTTAAGTTCGGCCAGCTTTTGGTAGAGGGATTTCATTTGTTTTCTCCGGCTTCTCTTGCGGCTTTTCGTCGTTCGTATTCCTCGTCGCCGAATGTGTGTCGCAGCTCGTCTTCGAGCATTTCAACGGTAAATGGGTGTTGCACTTTTCGTTCCATCAATAGGTCCATGAAATTGATCAACTTCATGCCCGCGGATCTGGCGGCTTTACCGGTGCTCCACTTTCCGTCGCGCCACAAATCGATCGCCAATTGCAACGAGATGTTGTGGGCGATCTCATTTCGATCACCGCCAAATGCTCGCGTGCCAACCGAGGGAAGTTCGACAGGTTCTGTTGTCATTGCATCAATCACTCATCCGTCTTCACCAGCGCGATTGAGGATGGCTTGGTAAATGGCTTCACTCAGACGAAAGTTGGTTTCACTTCGCAAACGATCAAGCAGTGGCTTCACTGCTTCGATCAGTTTCTGGTTCTTGGCCTCAACGAAAACCGCCACCGTTCCGATGATCATAATTCCCAGTTCACGCGCGACTTGCCGCCCCAAGAGTTCATCGATAATCAGCTTGTACCCATTATTTTTGGCTAATGTGATCGCCTCGGCTTCACCTGCGCCAAATGGATCTTCGCCCGGAGGTGACTCCACGAGCGGAGGATCGACTTGAACCACTTTGATCCAACCGGCATCTCTCCCATTTTTGGCATTCTCTCCTTCCGGAAGATGAGCCCCTCTGTCCGCAACTTCACGCCAGACCGCTCCAGGAACGATGATTTCACCATACAGCTTTTCCAGCAAATCGAAGCAATCGAGCTTGCTCAGGTAAATCAGCGGCGAAGAGTCAGACACTACTACCGGCATTGCGGAAATCTTCCTCGACCATCTCCAGAGTGTAGGGATGGTCAATTTTTCGGTCGCGTAGGAGGTCCATGAATTCGATCACTCCCATCCCCACTGCTTCCGCCGCATGGCCGGTTGTCCATTTGCCTTCACGGTACTTGTCGATCGCCAACTGCAGCGTGATGTTGCGCGCCTTCTCAGACTCATTCGAGCCATAGGCAGCCGCTACTTCAGATGGCACTTCAACAAGTTCCGTTTGCATCTTGGAAAATTACCACGGCACTCGCCGTGGGCAAGCAGGAGAATCAGACGTTTACTTTGGCCAAGGTCTCTTTCAGGGACTTGGCGGATTTTTGGATGCCGAGTTTTTCTTTCGGCCAAAGTTCGATTTCGACGTGTTTCTGGACGCCGCCTTTGCCAATGACAGTGGGAACACTGAGGCAGATGTCGCGAATTCCGTAGCAGCCGTTCTGCAGTGAGGAAACGGGGAGGAGGCTTTGCTGATCCAACGCGATGGCGTGGATGACGTCGCGGATGGCGATGGCGACCGCCCAACCGGCGCCGCCTTTGCGTTTGATGACTTCGGCACCGCTGGTGCGGGTGCGGCCGAAGATCTTGTTCTGCACGCCGGTGTTGCAGTTCGGGAGGCCGGAAAGCGGGAGGCCGTTGACGGCGGCACTCGACCAGACGGGGATCATGGAGTCACCGTGTTCGCCAAGGATAAGGGCGCGAACCTGGGTGGCGGCCAGCTCGAGTTCTTCGGCGATGAAGCTTTGGAAACGGGTGGTGTCGAGCATCGTGCCGAGGCCAATGACCTGCTGCGACGGGAGTCCGGAATGTTGCACCGCCAGTTGGGTAAGGATATCGACCGGGTTAGAGACGACGAAGATAATGGCGTCCTTCTTGGTACCGGCCGCTTTGATGTCCGCAACGATCTGCATGAAGATCGAGACGTTGCGATTGATCAGGTCCAAACGTGATTCGTCGGGCTTGCGACGTGATCCGGCGGTGATAAGGAAAAGGTCGCTGTCAGCGGCGCGGGCGTAGTCGCCGGCGTAAATACGCTGATCGGCACAGAATGAGGCACCGTGCAGAAGGTCCAGCGCTTCGCCTTCGGCCAGGTCTTTGTTGGCGTCAATGAGCTGGATCTCGGAAACGATTCCGGCGCATTGCAGGGCGAATGCGGAACAGGCGCCGACTCGGCCGCCACCACCAATTACTGTTACTTTCATCTTATCGAGTCTTCGGTCTTAATGATTGTGGATTGAACGGAACTGTATCGATTACATCTTCGCCAAGATCTGCTCGGTAATGGTCTGGACCATCTGCTCGAGCGCGGGATCTTTTGCGACCGAGGAATCTTCGGCGGGTTTGGCGGGGACAGCACAAGAAACGCCGGGTCGCCATTCGTTGTTGTCGCAGAGTTCGCATTCCTTGAGGTCCATCCGCGGATCGGGGATATCAAGCCCCTTCTTAAGATTCAGGAGGTCCTTCATCTGTTCCTTGCTGAAGGTCTTCATGTTGGTGCCGAGCTGGCTCGCAACCCAGACGGTGCGGCAGTAGGCCTCGACGATTTCCATCTTGAAGTAGGCGTCCTCGATGCCGTTATGGCTCCAGGAGACGACGCCGTGATTGGCCATCAGGATGGTGTTGTGATCCGGGGCGAGGTCGGCGACCAGCTTGCCCATTTCCGGGCTACCCGGTGTGCGATACGGAGCGAGCGGGGCTTTGCCGATGAAAACTTCCATCTCGGGAATCATGCAGGTCGGTGGCTCGATGCCGGCGACGGCGAAGGCGGTGGAATGCGGCGGGTGACAGTGACAGACAGCCTTGGCGCGCGAAACCTTCTTCATGATCTGCAAGTGCATCAGGATTTCGCTGGTGCGCTTCTTGCGACCGGCGAGCTGCTTGCCGTCGAGATCGACGAGACAGATGTCCTCGGGTTTCATCGAACCCTTGGAAACGAGAGTCGGGGTGCAGAGGGCGAGATTGTCGCCGATGCGGATAGACATGTTGCCGCCGTTGCCGTCGACATAGGCGCGGGACCAGAGACGACGACCCATCTCGCAGATTTCTTCCTTGAGGGAATCATTGGCGGGATCATCGAGGATGGCGTCGTATTCAGCGCCTTCGCTGAAGGGGGTAAGTTCGGTGGCACTGCCCTTCTTGGCGGTCACGACGGCGGGGGCTCCAGCCGTGGTCTTGGCCTTGCCGGCGTGAGCGCGAATGAGATCGCGGGCGGAGGGCGTGATGATCGCGCCGGCCGGCAGATTGTTCAGGTCCGCGCCACTCTTGATCATGGCTTCGACTTCTCGTGCACTGATTAGTTTCTTCATCAATAAATCCTACTTCTCTGGGTTATAAAAAATGTGATCCACCAACGCCGCATTGATCGCGTCGATGGGGGTGGGTTCGTCGAATTGACTCGCAGCTTCGCGCCCTTCGATGAATCCGATGGTCTGTCCTACTCCAGCGCCGATGTCGTCATAAACGACGAGGCTGGGCTGCTTGCTCAGGCCTTCTATCGGTTCACTGCCCTGCTGGAAATGCTCGCTGTCGAACGGGTTCACGACCAGGTAACGACCACCTTCATACGAAGGAATCGTTTTGCTGAGCGTGACGCGGCCGATGACAGTTCCCAGTCTCATGCTTTTTCAAATTTCTCGTCCACGATCCCGGTGATCATCATGCGGACGGGGCTTTTCTGATCGCCCACTGTGTTGCGGGAGGCGGCGCCATCGGATGAGACAATCACCCGCTGATGCATGCCGGCTCCGTAAGGATCAATGGCAACGATCGGCGTGCCCTCGGAATGGCCCTCCAAACCGATCGGTTGGCAGATGACCAGACGCCAACCGTCGAAGCTCGGATGTTTCCGAGTCGCGACCACGTTGCCTTCTACTCTTGCCAGTTGCATTGCCTGTCAAACGTTATTGAACCGTTAAAAAAGTGCCGTCGCGCAGCGACCTCAATAGATCTTCAGGTTGTCCACCATGATGCAGCGGCGGACGCGGGTGAAGGTCTTCGGGTTGGTGACGCCTTCGCCGGTGGGCGTGGCGATGGAAAAACTCAGATAACCTTCGCCGCCAAGACCTAGGCCGGCCCCACAGGGCCCGTTCTTCACAAACAAGGTCGTGTCCAAGGCGCGGGCCATGGCGGACATGTGATTCACGTCGTGCGAGTGGATGATCGAGGTGTGCTTGTAATTGTGCTCAGCTTTCAGGGATTCCTGAACGCCTTCCTCAAATCCGGGGACACGAACGATCGGCATGAAGGGCATCATCTGCTCTTCGACCACGAAAGGGTGATCGGAATTGGTTTCTGCGAAAAGCATCTGCGTGCCATCCGGAACGGCGATGCCGGCAGCATCCGCGAGGACCTTGACGTCTCTGCCGATGAAATCCTTGTTGGTGTGAGCCTGGCCGCAACCGCCGCCTTCGCCGGGCTTGATGGTGAATGCGGCCTGGGTCAGCGCGTCGAGTTGGCCGGCGTTCAATTGCACGGCGCCGGCGCGATCCATGGCGGTCATGAAACGGCTAAAGGTATTGTCGAGGACGAACACTTCCTTCTCGCCGATGCAGAGCAGGTTGTTGTCATAGGAACCGCCCTGAATGATCGAGCTCGCGGCGCGATCCATGCAGGCGGTGTCATCGACGAGCACGGGAGGATTGCCGGGGCCGGCGCAGATGGCGCGTTTGCCGGTCTTCATCGCGGCGGCGACAACGGCAGGTCCGCCGGTCACACAGAGAAGACGAATGTGTTCGTTGGCGCAAAGTTCGCCGAAGGATTCCAGCGAAGGATGCTCGATGATGCAGGCAATATTGGAGATGCCGACCTCACGTTCGATCGCCTTGTTGAATTCGCGAATGGCCATGGCGGCGCATTGCGAAGCGGCGGGGTGCGCATTGAAGACAACGGCGTTCCCGGCAGCGATCATGTTGACGATATTGCCGGCCATCGTCGGGATCGAATGAGTCGAAGGGGTGATCGCACCGATGACACCGAAGGGCGTGTATTCCTCCAGCATGATACCGTGGTCGCCACTGAGCGCGTAGGGGTTCAGCCATTCGACGCCGGGAACCAACTTGATGATCTGGAGCTTCTCAATCTTGTGATCAAGGCGGCCGATCTTGGTTTCTTCGAGTTCGATGCGGCCCCACTCCTGGGCGTTGGCATCGCACATGCCCTTGACGATCTCGATGATCGCCTTGCGGCCGGCAATGCCTTTGTCGCGGAGTTGCTGAAAACCTTTGGCAGCAGCTTCACAGGCTTCATCGGCGGTTTCGAAGACGCCGTGTTGGCCGTCGTGACAACCGCAACCGGTTTTCACTGCCGGAGCGGCAGGAGCAGGTGCGGGTGACGATCCGTTGGAACCGCCGAGGCGACCCATGACTTCCTCGATAACGTCACGGATCAGGGCTTCGTTGATGGCTGGTGCGCTCATGTGTTTGACTATCCCTTGCTACTAATTCTCTTTTTTGGCGTCGAAGATGGTTTTGCCGAGCGAATCGACGGTATCCACGATGCCCACTATCACCGCATCAACCGGCGCGCTCTTCATATTCGGCGCCAGTCGGGCGGAACTTCCCTGACAGAACAATACCATTTCACCCTCGCCCGCACCGACGGTATCCACGGCGATCACCGTGTTTTGACCGTTGCGGAACTTGGTCGGATCCTTTTCGTCCACGAGCTGGGGCCGAACGAGGAGCAGCTTGCGGCCACTCAATGCCGGGTCCTTTTTCGTGGACACCACGGAGCCTTCAACGCGGGCGAGAAACATGGTTCAGTCCGGTTTCAGGCTTAGGACGGGAGGACTTTTGCGACGTCGTTGTGAGGACGCGCAATGACGTGAACGCTGACGACTTCGCCACCGATGGATTCGACGGCCTGGGCGCCGGCATCGGTCGCGGCCTTCACAGCGGCGACGTCACCAGTGACCGTGGCGGTCACGAGGGCGCTGCCGACCTGCTTCATGGGTCCGACGAGTTCGACGTTGGCGGCTTTGAGCATCGCGTCGGTCGCTTCGACGAGCGCGACGAGGCCCTTGGTTTCAATGAGTCCGATAGCTTGTTGTGCCATAATGTTTTTTCCTGTTCTGAGTTAAATGAGTTTGGAGAGTTAACGATTGTCCAGGAAGCGCTTCACTTCCCGGCCCACGACCAATTCTTCATTGGTCGGGATGATCATGACTTTCACCGGCGAATCGTCCGTGCTGATCACGGCCTCTTCGGCGCGGGTGTTGTTGTTCTTTTCGGCGTCGATCTTGATGCCGAGATTTTCTAGGTTCGCGCAGATGTCAGCGCGCAGCGGCGAACGGTTTTCACCAATGCCCGCCGTGAAGACAAGGGCATCGATGCCGTTGAGGTCGAAGTAAAACGCGCCGATCCAGTGACGCGACTGATGCACGAGCAGGTCGAGCGCGAGCTGGGCTCGTTCGTTTCCTTCAGCGGCCGCGTCGGCAATATCACGAAGGTCATTCGACACTCCGGACACACCCTGCAAACCGCTTTGCTGGCACATGATCTCCTGCGCTTCGTCGGCGGAGATGCCGGTCTTGCGCATGATGAACGGCAGCGCGTGCGAATCGAGATCGCCCACGCGGTTGTTCTGCGGCAGACCGCTCTGTGGACTCATGCCCATCGAGGTGCCGATCGCGACGCCATTGCGGATCCCGGTGATGGAGGAACTCCCACCCATATGGCAGGAGATGATCCTCAAATCAGGTCCATCGACCGGACTCGCTCCGGCATTGACGTAGAGATTGCGGGCACGCTCGGCGACATCGTCGCGACCGAGCAGTTCGGCGCTGCGTTCAGCAATGAACTTGTGGCTGGCCCCATGAAACCCCCAACGACGAACCCCCAGGTCATACCATTCCTGCGGAACGGCGTAACGTTGGGCAGCCGGGCTGGTATGCTGGTAGAACGCGGTCTCGAAAAGCGCCACCATCGGCTTGTCGGGCATGATTTCCCGGAACTGCCGAATGCCCGCGATGTAAGGCGGGTTGTGGGCCGGCGCGACGGAGGAATAAAACTCCATCGCTTCGAGAACCTCCTCGGTTGCTTCGACGCAACCGCTGATGTCCTTCGCCATGATCGTCTTGAAACCAACGGCCGCGAGATCGTTTTCCGACTCGATATGACCGCCGTCCTTGAGCTGCTTCAGAACTTCCTCGATCGTGGCCGCATAATCGGTCACACGTTCAAAGCCGCCTTTGGCCAGCACCTCTGATTTACCGTCGCTGAAATCAAACAGCCGGTATTTCAAAGAGGTCGATCCAATATTGCTTACAAGTATCTTCACTCTAACTGCGTTAGGGCTTTTTTGGGGGCTTACTGAGTGGCGTCAGCCGCGCGAAGCGCATTGGCCGACACGCAGTGTCAGATCCACTTGCCGAGTTTGCCGAGATCGTCGTGGGGGCGAGGGATCACCTGGACGGTGACAACTTCGCCAACCTGAGCGGCGGCTTCAGCGCCAGCGTCGACGGCGGCCTTCACCGCGGCGACATCGCCACGGAAGAAACCCGTCACCAAACCACTGCCTACCTTTTCCCAACCGGAAAAAGAAACGTCAGCGGATTTGAGCGCGGCGTCGCAACCTTCGAGGAGGGCGCAGAGACCTTTGGTTTCGATCATTCCCAATGCTTGTTGTGCCATAATCTTTAGTCTTTCGTGTTTGAAATGGGTTACTTCTTCGCGGCTGCTTTGCCTTCGATGAAATTCTTCAGCAGATCATCGTGTGGACGCGCAATGATGTGCGCACCGACGAGTTCGCCGACCTTGTCGGCAGCGTTGGAGCCGGCATCAACTGCCGCCTTCACACTGCCCACATCACCCCTGACGAGGACGGTGATAAAACCGCCGCCGATGGGTACCGTTTTGACAAGGTTGACATTGGCAGCCTTGACCATGGCATCGCTGGCTTCTACAGAGCCGACGAAGCCTTTCGTTTCGATCATTCCTAGTGCTTCACTCATGTTGTTTTTCTGATTTGAGGGTTACTGACTTTAAAAAAGGGATTGAGCGGTTGAAGAGCTACTTTAAGAGCTCGACCGGCGTATTGGGTTTAAGGTCGCAGGCATTGCCTTCATCGGTATCGATGTGGACCTCGAGCTTGAAACTCTCATCCACCCGGACGAGCATTTCATCGAGCGAGATCGCGCAGGGTCCGCCGATCTTCAGCTTCATCATGTCCTTGTGCTTCACCCCGTAGAACTCCGCGTCTTCCGGGTGCATGTGCACATGACGCAACGCTCGGATCACGCCCTGCTCCATTTCGAAAAATCCATTCGGGCCCATCAACATGCAGCCTGGAGTCCCATCAATTTCACCGGAAGCGCGCAACGGGATTTCGAAGCCCAGAGAAACTGCATCCGTGTAAGCCAACTCGACTTGGTTCATCGGCCGGCAAGGACCCAGAATCCGGAGATTCCCGATCACCCGCTTGCGAGGACCGACGAGCGTCACCGATTCCTTCGCCGCGTATTGCCCATCCTGATAAAGCCACTTCATCGGCGTCAGTTGATGCCCCGCCCCGAAAAGCGCTTCAACGGCTTCCTGACTCAAATGACAGTGCCGAGCGGATACATTGACGAGCAGAGGATTTGGAGCCGAAACAGACTGCGGAGCCGGCTTGCCGACCTTGGAATACACCGCTTTGCGAACCAAATGTTCGATTACTGCCCGGTGAGGTTTGGAAGTTTTGACATCCATATCTGGTGACTGATCGCCGATACTTTCCAATAACTACCAATAACTGTCAATGCTTTAAGAGAGAAAAGAGCAATCAAATTGCTTATTGACCCGGCGGAGTTGCCGGAACTGAAGCGGAAGTTTCGTGGGTGAGAGCCCGCGAATCAGATCCCAGCCTTCCACCTGGGTCTGTAGCTGTGCCAGCTCGTCATCGGTCCAAGGTAAATCCGAGAGGCCATGCCCCAGCACTCGGATCGTCTTTTCCAGAGTTCCATAACGAAGAATCTCGCTGATGATCAACCGGTCCCCGATCTGCAAGGCACCCCATCGCAACAACGACTGCAAACACTCCTTCGCGGCTTCCCCATCTCCAGACCGCAAATGGTGAACGAAAGAAAATGCCAGGAGATCGCCCGCGCGCTTACGTTCTACCGGCAGGGGGATGGTCCCGTTTCCCTTAACCCCTCGGTGATAATCGAATCCGGATTGAATAATTGAGTCCATCCCGCTCCTCCGATATTCAAGGGGGCAGGTCTCAACTCTAGATTTTGCCAGGAGATCTCAACTCCTGACGCCCAACCGCTATCTGCCGAGACCCTGCACGCCAATGGTGACGTATCGCAGAAGAACCCTATTCTTCGATCTTGAACTCGAAATCCGCCTGAACACCACCGGTTGCGAGAATCTCTATTTCTCGTTCCAGTAAGCCGAGCTTCCGGTGGTGAACCCGGAGCACGTATTTCCCCGCCGGGGGGTTCTCGATTTCGAAGTGTCCGTTCGCGCCCGAGACGGCGAAGTAGGGATGGGCGACGATATTGACGTAAGAGTACATCCAAGGGTGAACGTCGCATTTGAATTTCAGAAACTCTTCCGGAGCGGTGTACACGAAGTTCAGCGGAGGTGAGTTGGGCAGGTGGGCGCGATTGGATTCTGGATTCGACCTGATTTGGGGCTGTGGATGCACGTTGTGGAGCACCGGATCCGAGTTCAGAAAACGAATGGTTTGACCGGCGAGACAGGCAGAGACGTAAGGCAGGAATTCGCACCCGCGCTGGTCGATCGTGATGGGATCCAAGCCGTCCGTTGAATACTTGCCTTTCACATTTACCAACGTGACGAACACATCAGCGAGCCCGCTATTCGTTCCCACCACATAGAACCGCGTGGTGGGTTTTCCGGTCGCGTTGAGTTTTCGATAGGCAATTCCGCAGGCAGGATCCAGGGGCAAATTGACTTCCTTTGGTGGCGTGCCAAGCAGCGTGATTCTACCAGAAATCCATTTATTGGGAGTGTCAGCGACGCTGATTGTAACGGAAGGGCCGCTGACTGTCCTTGCACCGATGCGTGACTTCGTGCTGGAGGATTCCCGCGTTGGGGATGGCTTGGACCCACTATCCCGAATATTGCCACCGGATGCTGCCTCGCCTGTCCTAGCCGACGGAGAGGTCGAGTCGGGCGCTGTGACTGGTGGACTGGTGATCGGAGGGTCTGGAGGAAGAGTCGTCGGTATTGAATCAGTGGCTGAGCTGGGCTCAACGGCGACACCTACATTGACGTTTACCTCGGTGGAATCACCCCGATCTACTTTACCAATCGCTATGAAAAGCAGACCGGCGGCCACTGCGACCACTATCAGGATCGGGAATACGTTGGCTGGTTTGTTGGGTTCGTTCATTGTTGGTTCCTCCGGTAGCGAGGTTAGACGGGGAGTGATTGCAGGCATTCACCGAAACCGGACGACGAGTCGTTTCTTACCGGAAGGTCGAATCTCGAGGTGAGCCGGATCAAATCAATGCCGACCGCGTGGCTTTCGCTCGAGTTTCCAGTCGTGGATTCGGCTCCGGGATCGTCGAAAGCGTTTTCGGGAGATGATTCTCGAGGGCCTGAATATTTGACCGGTCCGCGATTTGATTTGAGCCCTGCGGGCAGCCTCTCTAAAACCTCCTGCACGCATGCGATTTCTCATGCTCAATTGGCGCGACCCCATGAATCCGAAATCAGGCGGAGCTGAACGGGTGTCGGTCGCGTATCTCAAGGCCTTGGTTGAGCGCGGACATGAGGTGGCCTGGTTCACTCATGCGTTTCCCGGCGGTGCGGGGGAGGAGGAGATCGATGGGATCCGCGTGATTCGCAATGGCGGCACCGTCTCCGCAATCAGTGCGGCCCGCAAGTGGGTGCGCCAACAGCCGCGCTTCGATCTGGTGATCGATCAACATCACGGGATTCCATGGTTTGCGCCCTGGTGGTGCGGAACGAATTGTGTGGCCTATCTCCACGAGATCCTCGGCCCGATCTGGGACGCTTTCTACGGCTGGCCTTGGAACGTGATTGGCCGAACACAGGAAAGGTGCCTACAAAAAATCTACGCCAAAACTCCGTTTTTCACCGGGTCGGGCATCACCCGGGATCTGCTTATGGAGCGGGGGGTAAAGGAAATTTCCATCGTTCGGTATGGGACGGATGTTCATGCCTTGCCCGAGTTGCCGCTGAAGCAACTGGAGCCACCCTACCATTTCATTGTAGTCTCCCGCCTGGCACCAAACAAACAGATCGATCACGCCATCCGGACGATCAAGATTTTGCGCAACCGACAATTCGCCTGCGATTTGACGGTCGTCGGCGGCGGGGAGGAGGATTGGAATCTCCGGGAGCTTGCACGTGGGATCGGCATAGAGTCATTCGTCCAATTCACCGGCCAGCTTTCCGAAGAGAAAAAGAATGAGGAGATGAAGAAGGCGCACTTCATTCTCCATACGTCGAAACGCGAAGGCTGGGGCCTGAACGTCACGGAAGCCAACGCGATGGGAACACCCGGTGCGGTGTACCCGGTGGGCGGCCTGATCGAATCCACCCTGAACGATCAGACCGGGATCGTATCCGAGCAGGAAACTCCTGAGTCGCTGGCCGAACGATTGGCCGGCGTGCTTCAACAGCCCGATGAATACGCTCGCTGGCGAACTGCCGCCTGGAAATTCTCTCAAGAACTTCACTGGGACAATGTATTGCCCAAGGCCTGCGACTGGTTCGAGGAGCAGGCCCGGCGGAAATGAGATGTCCTGCTCCCCCACCCCACCGTCCATGTCCGGATGAACATTCTCGTCGTCCATAATTCACTGATGGATTCCACCTCGATCTCCGGGGTGTTGAAACATTACGCGTACATGGCGCGCGAATGGATCGCGATGGGACACCAGGTTGATTTTCTGGTGGCGAAGGCGGGCTTTCCACAGTTCCAAAAACTGGTTCCCGAAGCTGGCCTGGTCAGCAGTGATGGTCTGTTCGATGCGACCCGTCATCTATCGAAAACGTGGACTTACTTTCCAGCCTACGCCTGGCGTTGCCTCACCACCCATTTTCTGAGAACTCCACGCCCATA
Organism: Limisphaerales bacterium; assembly: GCA_047608975.1. GTDB lineage: Bacteria > Verrucomicrobiota > Verrucomicrobiia > Limisphaerales > JAYPXF01. The sequence continues at coordinate 40,950 of JBLFYM010000031.1, forward strand.
CGATGTCGTCTACGCGTCCGGCCAATTCATCGTGGATGTCTATTGTGCCCGGGTGATGGCGCGACGGCATGACTGTCCGTGGGTTGCAAAAGTTCAGCACGTCTTGGATTCGCAGGCGCAGCGGGAGGGCCTGATCAACAATCTCTTCCTGCGGACGGAGAAGCTGGCGGCGAAATGGATGAACCGTGAGGCTGCCCGGGTCTTGGTGCTCAGCAACGTGGTGAAGCGTGACTATCGTGCATTGGAAGAACACCTCGGGCTCCTGCCCATTGACACAGTCGAAGTGGGTTGCGGCATCGACGTGAAGACCCTGCAGACCACGCCCACGTCCGAGCAGAAGCACGACGTTGTCTTCATGGGACGCATGCACGAGCAGAAGGGGGTCTTCGATCTGCCTCACGTTTGGAAGACTGTTCGCCAGAGTTGCCCCAATGTCTCGCTGCTGGTCATCGGGGAGGGACCTCATCGAATCCCCATGCAGGACAAGTTTGCGGAACTTGGATTAAAGGACGGCATCACCTTCACCGGTGGAATCCCGGAACCCGACAAGAATCGCTATCTCACCGAATCAAGAATCGGACTGAGCCTCTCCTACGAAGAAGGCTGGGGGCTTTCCATCACCGAGTTTCTGGCACTGGGCCTGCCGGTCGCTGCGTATGAACTGCCGGTGTTCAAACAGGTGTTCCCGACCCAGCTGGAAACCGCCGCCCTCGGTGATCGCGACGGAATCGCCCGGCAGATCATCAGGCTTCTTAACGAACCCGAACATGCGCGACGACGGGGCGAGGAGGGACGTAGCTTTGCGGCCCGATACGATTATCGTCATATTGCACATGAGGAGTTCGCAATTTTGACCCAAGCTGTCGCTCAAAATGGTGGTGTCAGTCCCGCGTCCTGACCTGTTTCCGTTGGCCATGCCGGAACAACTTTCATTTCTGTCAGAGAAAAAGAATGAGGAGCACCCCATTCGCCGCCAGCTGCGCGAAGGCACACACCGACTCGCCCGCTCGGGAATCCGCATCGGCACCTCATCGTGGAAATACGAGGGCTGGCTGGATCTGATTTACGAACGGAAGCGTTATCACACCCGCGGGAAGTTTTCGCGCGCCCGTTTCAACGCCCATTGCCTTGAGGAATATGCCGAGGTTTTCCCCAGCGTCTGTGTCGATGGCGGCTTCTATCAGTTTCCTTCCGAGAAATATGTGACCGGACTGGTCGGGCAGGTGCCGTCAGATTTCCGCTTTGCCTTCAAGGTGACCGAGGACATCACGGTTCGCCATTTTCCTCCGCTTGCCCGGTTGGGCGAACGCGCCGGGCAGGCCAATGCAAATTTTCTGAACGCCGAACTTTTCGAGTCCCGCTTCCTGGCGCCCTGCCGTCCGTTCCGGGAAAACATCGGCCTGCTGATCTTTCAGTTCTCGCAGATGACGGTCAGCAGCCATGAAAAGTTTTTGAGTGGATTGGATTCGTTTTTCAGAGCCCTCCCCGCTGGTTGGGAATTTGGTGTGGAAATCCGGAATCCGGAACTGCTTTGTGAGGATTACTTTCGGGTGCTCGAAGAGAATCAGGTCGCCCATATCTACAACAGTTGGGACGCGATGACACCGGTTGATGAACAGGTCGCGCAGATCGGCGATCGGTTGGATAACCTCCATGCCGGCAGCCGGTTGTTGTTGAAACCAGGCCGCTCCTACAACACTGCCGTGACCCGCTTTTCGCCCTACCTTGAAGTAAGGGAAGTCTACGCGAAGGCACGGCTGGCGGCCGCTCGCATGATCCAGCGGTTCAAGGAGAACAAAAAGGGCCTCTCGGTTTACGGCAACAATCGCCTCGAAGGCTGCTCACCGATCACGCTCGCGAACATTATTGAGCGGGCGGAGAGCGAAGCAGTCGGCAAGTGACCGGAACATTTGCGCGGTCAGACGGTCAGAGCCACCTCAGCGTGAGCGCCATTCTTTTGCACCGTTCCGTTTGCCCGATCCAGGGCAAGGTTTCCCGTCACATCGCGACAGAGGTCGATGAAGGCCTGCTCGGGATGAGATCGCGGTTTGCTGCGCCAGCGGAGGATTCCCCACTCCCGTTTGAGCTTTCGGCGGCCGAGCGGCAGCGATACCAGCGATCCTTCCTGGATCTCCCGACGAACGATCCAGGGAGCGAGCACACCAACGCCCATGCCCAGTTTCAACATCTCCTTGATCGCCTCCATGCTGCCGAGTTCCATCACATTATTCAATACCATGTCCTCCTTCACGAAGTAGTTCACGACCATCTGATAGGTGTAGCTGTTCTTGCTGTAGAAGATGTAACTTTGGGTGGGGATTTCAGTCCGGGTTAAATGTCCACCCCGCACCCAGGGATGATTCGGCGCGAGCACGAACCTCAGTTCGTCGGCGAACAGCGATTGATACTCCAACTGCTCGTGGTGTTTCGGTTCCAGGGCCACCGCGAGATCGATTTCATGGTCGTGGATCTTTGCCAGGAGGTCAGGGGTATCCCCGGGCTCGATCGACAGGTGACATTTCGGGAACTTCTCCTGAAACTTGCGCAATACCTCCGGCAAGATGTGCTGACAGGCGGTGGTACTGGCGCCGAGCCGAAGCCGACTGCTACCCCACTCGCTCAGGTGCGTGAGCTGATCCCGCGCCTGATACATCTCGTTCAGAATCTTTTTTGCGTGATGAAAGAGGTGTTCCCCCGAAGGCGTAAGAACCACCTTTTTTCTCATCCTGTCCAAAAGTCTACAGCCAACATCTTCCTCCAAGGCACGGAGCGAATGGCTCACCGCCGACTGCGAAAGAAACAGCTCCCGGGCGGCGACAGTGAAGCTTCCGGTGTCAGCAACGGCGACAAATGCCCGCAATTGGCGGCTATCCAAAGGTTGTTTGCTCATAACTCATGGCGACGAACTCGCCGCACAGGATGGTATAGCAGTCAGCTTGCCAACCATTGGAAAAGTGTGGGCCTTCAGATTCGAAGCTCGGCATTCTTGCTCTGTGCTCAGCCGTTGCTGCCGTTGCTGCCGATGCTGCCGATGCTTTTCATCCCCGCCCGCGCGCCCTAGGCTTGGCGCATGGCGGAACTGCCAAAGACGTTGGGAATCATTGCCGGGAGCCGTTCGCTGCCGCGCCTCTTTGTGGAGCAGGCCCGCAAGATGGGTGCGGAGCGTCTCGTCGTTGCCGCGTTCACCAACGAGACGGATCCGACTCTGGAAAAACACGTGGCCGAGTTGGAATGGATGCGCGTGGGCCAGCTGGATCGGATGATCAAGGCGTTTACATCGCGCGGCGTCACCCAATGCGTGATGGTCGGACAGATCGCGCCCGGCAACCTTTTCAACCTCCGTCCCGACCTCCGCGCGATGAAGCTCCTGATGCGTATCAAGGAGAAGAACGCCCAGACCATCTTCGGGGGAATCGCCGACGAGATGGAAAAGGACGGCCTGAAACTCATCACCGCGCTCCCGTGGTTGACCCCACTCATGCCGGACATCGGGTATCGCCTCGGACCGGAGCCCACCGAGGAACAACGTGCGGATATCCGGTTTGGATATGGAATTGCGAAGGAGATCTCCCGACTCGAGATCGGTCAGACCGTCGTCGTGAAGGATGGCACAGTCTTGGCCGTGGAAGGATTTGAAGGCACCGACAAATGCCTGAAGCGAGGCGGTGAACTCGCCGGCAAACGCGGCGGAGCGGTGGCGGTCAAGGTCGCCCGCGAAGGCCACGACATGCGTTTTGACATTCCGAGTGTGGGAGACCGGACCATCCAGGTGTGCGCGGACAATGGTATCGCACTGATGGCGGTCGAGCCGCGTCGGACCCTCGTACTCGACGAGGCGGAGGTGCAGAAGTTGGCAACGAAAAAGGGTGTTTGCCTGACGGTGACAGACAACGAGTAGGAGCCCGTCCGGCCCGCACCCGCTAGACGTCCGGATCGCCGTCCAGCACCTGCCGAACCAGCAAGGCCAAGGTGTTCATGCGATACGGCTTGGGTAAAAAATTAACCTGCTCGTCCAGCCCGACGTCCTTCCCGAACAGCTCCGGACTGTAACCGCTCGTGTAGATCACTTTCAGTTCCGCGTTCTCCTTTCGAATCTTTAGCGCGAGGTCGCGACCGCTGATTCCCTCGGGCATCACCATGTCCGTCAGCAGCAGTTCGATCTCCGACTTGTGTTCGGCCCAAACCGCCAAGGCCTCCACACCGTGCTCGGCGCTGAAGACCCGATAGCCGTAATGTCTCAGCATCTTGATCATCATTTTGCGCAGCGAGGGTTCATCTTCGGTAACGAGGATTCCCTCTTTGCCCCCCTCGGCGTTCCGGTCTGAGTGTCGTTCTGAGGCGGTCTTACGTTGCTCGCTGCCAGCGGCTGGAAAATAGATCCGGAACATGGTCCCCGCGCCCGGTTCGCTCTCCACGCTGAGCCACCCGGAATGCTGTTTCACGATTCCGTACACCATCGCCAGCCCCAACCCGGTCCCCTTCCCTACCTCCTTTGTGGTGAAGAAGGGATCGAAAATCCGGGAGAGCGTGGTCTTGTCCATTCCCATCCCCGTATCAGCAACGGTCAGCTCAACATACTCGCCGGGTTCAGCATCGGGAATCATTTCGCACTGTTCCGAATTGAACGCCCGCCACTGCGTGCGTACCTTGAGCGCGCCACCATTCTCCATGGCATCCCGGGCGTTCACGGCAAGATTGAGGATCACCTGTTCGATCATGCCGATATCGGCCTTGGCCAGTGCGGGGGTCTCGGAAAGCCGGGTGGTGACCTGGATATTATCCCCCACCAAGCGCGTGAGCATCTTGGAGGAATTATTTACGACTTCGTTCAGGTCGAGCATGCGGGATCGCATGACCTGCTTGCGGCTGAACGCGAGCAGTTGCCGAGTGAGATTCGCCGCGCGATCCGCCGCCAGACCGATCTCCCGAACGGATTCGAAATCCTCATGATCCTTGGGATGCGTCACCTGCAAAAGGTTCGTGTGTCCCTGGATGATCGTCAGAATGTTGTTGAAGTCGTGAGCCACGCCGGCGGCGAACTGACCGATCGCCTCCATCTTCTGCGCCTGTCGCAATTGCGATTCCAGGTTCATGCGCTCCGTCAGATCGTGCACCTGCAACAACACGCAGATCCGGTCTCCGAGCGTGACCAACTCGGCTGACAGCAGCGTGTTGTGAACCTCCCCGGTCGACGTTTTGAGCGGACAGTCGAAGTCACTCACGGAGGTCATCTCCTGCACCAGCTTGAACAACCGCTCTTCGTCGGCCTCGGCCGACCACAGCTTCAGTTCGCGGGCGGTCTTCCCGATTATTGATTCTCGCTCGTGCCCAAAGTCCTCCAAGAACCGGTTGTTCACGTCAATGAAACGTCCATCCGGCAACGTCACGATTCCGACCGCGGCGGGACTGGCCCGGAATACCTTTGAAAAACGCTCCTCAGACTGTTTGAGAGCGATCTCCGACTGCACGCGTTGGGTGATATCCTGAACGAGCGAGGCGATCCCCACGACATTCTCCTGCTCGTTGACCAGCGGAGTGTGAAACCACTCGCACATCACCATCCGTTCATCTCGCGTGATATTTTTGAGAATGACGTGCCCCCCACCTTCGTGGTTCTGCAGCAGTGTCCAGTTGGCCGAGGCCTTTTCCATCGCCGCCGGGGGCACCAGAAAATCACGCCACGATTGACCGATGACTTCGTGCTCGCGCCAACCGAAGATCTTTTCGGCGGCTGGATTCCAGGAGATCACTTCGCCGTCCTTGTTCCAGTCGATCACCCCCAGCGGGGTTTGCTTCATGTGGAGCAGCAGCTTCTGCTGGGACTTGCGCATCTCGTCCTCCGCCCACTCGCGGGTCGAGATTTCCTCCATCAATTTGTTATTCGTCTTGGAGAGTTCGGCCGTGCGCTCCTGAACCCGTTTTTCCAGATCATCGTATGCCATCTGCAGAGCCACGTCGTGGGTCTGAATCTGGGCCAGCATCTCATTGAAATCATCCACCAACTGCCCGATCTCATCCTCATGATATCGGGTGACCCGGGCGGTGTAGTCGTTGTTGCGGGCGACGTTGTTGGCAACTTGGGAAAGCGATAGCAGTGGCTCCGTAATGTGCTGCTGGAGGCGAAAGGAAATCATAAGAGCCACGACGAAGGACACGCCGACGACAGCGGCCGCGATACTGATGAATTCTTTTGCCCGCTGCCACACGTCCACCAGATCACGGAGCAGAAAGACCTTCCCCGAGATATCCCCGGCGGTTCCGATCGTTCTGACGATCGAAATGTATTCCTTCGGCGAGAATGCGGTGGCGGCATCCTGCATCGGCGGAGGCTTGAAGGACTGGCCGACATCTTCGCGAGCGAAAGAAAAGAACACCTCTCCCGCGGCATTGTAGACCACCCCGGCGACCAGATGCGGATCTCTTCGATACAC